>JANXOJ010000556.1 GCA_025353625.1 Planctomycetota bacterium
GAGCGTTTCCACATAGCCGCGACTTGGCACGTCGGGGCAAACACTCTTTAGATTTGCGTACGTTGCCTCAATCACCCGGCTGCCGAGGTGCATCGCCCCAAGAACGTGCTGGAAGCGGGTATGCTCGGCCGTGGGATAGACCCACCAAGCGGTTTGCAATTGGTGAATTTGGCGAAGTCGCTGGATCCAGGGATGGTCAATAATCGCCTGTTCCGATACTTCGCCGTCGGGCAAGCCCAGGGGCGAAGTGAAGGGGATGTAACCGTGGACGACGTCGTGACTCAGGCTGGCGTTCATAAGCTCATTCATGGAAGTATTATCGCCAATGTGGGGGACGGCGTCTAGTTGCGATGGCCGAAACAAGCTGGCGCAGCTCCGGCAAGGGCGTGCAACGACGCCGATTTGTGCCGGAACTGCGCGGGTTTGATCCGGCCTATGAATTGCCGACTTTGACATGAATCCCCCAGTCGGGCGGTGAAGTTCATGTCAATAATACTAGCTTCTGGCTAATGTGCCTGACCGGCAATGTCGCCTGAAATTATCTATTTTACGGAATCGATCTAGCGTAAATGGCTCGCTACCGATAGACTTTTACTGCTCTGCTTGGGTCGCGAAGGCACTTGTTCTCGTTTTGACGGGTGCCAAATTCGCCAGATTAACCGCGCGGAGTTCTCTGGAGCAACGCTCCGTCACCAATTGAGTTATCGTAGTCGCTAGGTTTTTGAGGGGAAGGAGATTTGCCGTGCTAAAGTTTCGTCGCGTGCTTTGCTGCCTTGCTATCGTTTGGGGATTTTGGGTTCCAGGATTGGCCTGTGCGGCCGCCGTTCCAGCCGCAGATACCTTGCTGCCTGCCACCACGGTTGGGTTCGTGTCGGCAACCAGTTCTACCCGGCTGAAGGCCCACTGGAGCAAGACGCAAATCGGCAAGTTCTTGGCCGATCCGATCATGAAGCCATTTCAAGATGATCTTCGCGCTCAGATTCAAAGCCAGTGGTCTGGGCTTTCGGATCGGTTGGGGATCGGTATCGACGATCTTCGCGGCGTGCCGACCGGTGAGTCGGCACTGGCTTTGATTGAAGCCGAGCGGTCGGCGGAACAGGTAACGCCGGCGACGGTCATGTTGCTCGATGTGACCGGCAACTTGGATGCCGCACAAAAGGTTTTGGACAAAGCCCGACGCACACTTATTGCAAAAGGGGCAACGCCCACGCAGCAAACAGTCCAAGGTGTAAGCGTCTACATCTTTAATGTTCCCTTGCCGGCAGGCCAGCAAGTGGCAGCGGCCCAGGGCGGTGGGGCCGCCTCCGTGGCTGCCAATCGAACCATCTATTTCCTTACGCAGAACTTCTTTTGTGCCTGCGACAACTTGAGCGTCGTGCAAGGCATTTTGGAGCACCTCGTCAAAGGTGGTGCTACGAACAGCCTCTCCACGGTGGTCGGTTATCAGATGGTCATGAAGCGTTGCGCTGCGGATACGCCCGTTCATTCGCCGGACGCACGCTGGTTCGTCTACCCGCAAGGCTATGCCGAGGTGGCCCGCGCGGCAACGCCCTCGGACAAACGCCGCAAGGGCAAGACGATCGTCGAAATCATGCACCACCAGGGCTACGGCGCGGTTCAGGGTGTCGGCGGCTATGTCGATGTGCCCGCCGGCGAGTCTGCCGATGGCTACGAAATCATGCACCGCACGGCCATTTATGCCCCGCCTCCGTACGTCGAGTCGATGAGAATGTTCGTCTTCCCGAACAGCAAGAATTTCACACCGCAAACTTGGGTGGGACGCGACAACGCAGCCTACTTAACGCTCTACGTTGATATCCTCAACGCCTTCGATAACTTCGGCCCGCTGTACGACGAGATCATCGGCGAAAAGGGCGTCTGGACGCAAACCCTGGACGGCATGAAGAACGATCCGGGCGGCCCGCAGATCGACCTTCGCAAGGAATTGATCCAAAACCTGGGCACGCGCGTGAGCATGGTTGCCGACTACAACTTGCCGATCACCACGACCAGTGAACGCCTGTTGTGGGCGATCGAAACGCGCGACGATGCGGCGGTCGCCAAGGCGATCGAAAAATGCGTTAAGAACGACCCGACCATGAAGAAGCGGCTGATCGAGGGCCACGTCGTCTGGGAAATCGTCGAGGAAGAAGATGCCCAGGTGCCGTCGCTTTCCGTCGATGTTCCATCCCTGACGCCTAAGAAGGAAGGCCCCAAGGACAAGTCCAAGCCCGAAGATAAAGACGAAGATAAAGAGGAGCGCGAGGCGCACTTCCTTCCGCACGGGGCGATTACGGTGGCGAACGGCCACTTGATCATTGCGACGCACCTCGATTTCATTAAAAAGGTTCTCCAACCGATCGATGCAAAGGGCAGTTTGGCCACGCAGGACGAGTTCCTCAAGGTATGGGATGCGGTGAACGCCAAACTCGGCGTGAAGGAGCAATGTGCCCGAAGCTTCTCTTGGACCGATCAGGAAGTGCGAACGACCTACGAACTGATCCGCCAAGGCAAAATGCCCCAGAGCGAATCGCTCTTGGGACGGGCACTGAACAGCCTTGCCGACTCCGGCAAAAAAGGCGTCGCGCGAAAGCAGCGGATCGACGGCAGCAAGCTCCCGGATTTTGAGGTCGTCCGCCGCGCTCTTGGGCCGGCGACGCTCTCTGCCAGCAGCGAAGCCAACGGGTGGTTTATTAAGGGTGTGCTGGTGACGAAATAAATCCTTAGTTCGTAACCTTCGCCCAGAATGGATGCTGGCGGTCGCCGCGCGTGCGGACGTCTTCGAGCATGGTTTCGATGCTCGGTTTAATCAGCGGCGGCAGGTTGGCGAGCCTCCGCCCGCCGACGCTGATGTTGATGTGACTCTTGAAATCGACCAAGTCCGGCGAGAGCCAGATCGTGATTTTAGAATTCCCGGCCAGGAGCGTAAGACTGTTGATCCCAGGCGGTGAAGTTCCCTTCACCACGAGAGCCTGCGTCCCGCGCGGCGGCGGCCACGTGCCGGCATTAACCTGTGCGCCCGGCGGAAGTCCATCGATCTCGGCCCACCAGAAGAAGTTATCGGTCGGTCGCATCGTCGAGCAAGCAAATTCGCGCGGGAAGAAGTTCCGCTTAAAGCGGCCCATCCAGTCGAACAACTGCAATTGCTCGTCGAGAAAGTGATCGTGGCCTCGGCCCAGATACTCGACAACCGTGGTGTTGAATCCGGCCTTCAAATAGCGGTCGAGGACGGTCGCATTGCGTGCGATGCGCCCGCCGTCCAGTTCACCGAGCACTAGGTAGAACGGCAAATTTCGGGCGTTCTCCGTGTAGAAATTGCAGAACTTCCTAGCTTCGGCCGAAATCGGAATCACGCCGGCCCACAGGTCGGGATGCGATACGCCGATATCCCACGCCGCATCGCCGCCGTCGGCATGGCCCGATAGGAAGACGCGATCGGTATCGACGGCGAACCGTCGGCAGGCATCGCGCATGCAGCCCAACACCACCGCATGCTCGCGCGTCGAGTATTCGTATTCCTTCTGATGTTCGTCGGTCCAAGCCGGAGCGATAACGATATAGCCGTAACGCGAAGCTTGCCCCTGTCGGCCATTGGTGCCGACACCGCCGGCCCACCATTCGATCTGCATCTCGGGATTGGCCGCAAGGCTATGCAGTGAGACGATCATCGGGTAGTGTCGGCGCGGGTTGTACTCCGGCGGCAATTGGACGCAATAGCTGGCCGGCGTCTCCCCGGCGATCACCGGCACCTCCAAGCGGTAATAGCCCGGAATTTTTTCATCGACGAGTTCCGGCAGGGCGAAGGCCGGCTTCATGTGGGCGAGCATGGCCGCCAAGACCTCGGGCCGCGCGGCCACTTCCGAGGTGAAGGACTGCATCGTGTGGTCGCGGCGAACCTTGACCGGTTCGGTTAAGTAGCGTTGCACCAGCGTGCGAAATCGGAATGCCGACATAGTTTCCGCCAGATCGGGCGTGGCCGCATCGGCACCCAGCAGCCAACCGCTGGCGGCCAGCGAAAGCCGCTCTTTTGGCGAGAGTTGTTGATCGTTCGCATTCTGCAGGAATGCCGCCAGATTCGGCAAGTTCTCGATCTCCAACTCCGCATCGACCTCTTTCAGAATCTTTCCCAGCGGCGCGCGGGTCTCAGGCTCCTCGACGTGCGAGAAAAGTTCCCGGCAATCTTTGTTCGCTTGGATGCGCTTGGCCTCGACCGAGTCGTACTGCTCCTTGACCTCGCGCACGGTTTGCAACATCACGCCCGGCAGGTCGTCCGTGACGAGGTTTTTGCTGTCGAGTAGTTTCCGCACGAGCGCGTGCTGTCCGTTCGCACGCCGCAATCCAAGTTCGTCGAGTATCTGTTGAAACTGCAATTCGCGCAGCTTCTGGGCCGTGGGCTGCAACTGCTGGACGATATCGGTTTGCTCGCGGAAATCATCCATGATCCCTTGCAGGGCCTTGGTCGCCATGCCGTAGCGTTTGCATTGCAAATAAAAGCGAACGATCTTCTTGCGGTGTTCCAGGTTTTTGGGATTGATCTGCTTCTTCAACATGCGGTCGATCACTTCGTCGCTGAGCGTACTCGTAGCCACGCGCATGTCCCAAGTGAACTTCAGCGATTCCACCTTGGCGTACTGCGGTGTCAGTTCGGTGATGACCTGCACGACCTTCGTCGTGCCGCCGGAAGTCTGCATGGGAAAAATCCGCCGACCGTCTTCGTCGAATTCCTTGACTGGCCCCGCCGCCGGGCCAACCGACGCAATCTTCATCCTGCCATTTTTTCCGATATTGGCGTTTGGCTGCTTGAGATTGAACTTCTCCTCGCTTTGCAGGACGGAGTCGGGGCGGACGGCCTTGACCTGTTTTCGTGCGACATAGATCATGCGCAGATCGTCGGTGACGAAAACGATTTGACGGATGGCATTGCCGTCGCCGGCCCCGGCCGATTCGGAAAGACCGGTCGTCTCCCCCAGGCGGCCATGCAGCACGCGGCCATCTTTCATTTCAATTTCCGACGCTTGAATGGGTCCAACGAGACCGATCAAGCTGCTAACTATGACGGCCGCCTTGCAACGCATTCCGTGCCACGATGGATTCATGCCATGCCTCTCCTCAGGTGGCAGACACTCTCCGAGTGCCGTCAGCCCATTCGTGCCCCAACGCGCTAGCTCGTCCCGGCCTACCTAACTTGGCAGACGGCAGACGGAGTGTGCCTGCTACTTTGTCCTTCTATTCATTGTGGTCGATGTACGAACCCTGTCAAGCCGCGCGTCGTTCGTAGTCCCGGCTTTAGCCGGTCTTGACGCCGAATTTCCGCCCATGCGTGTCCGAACTGCGCGAGCTCGTCCCGGCCCACGCAATTAAAAGCCGGACTACGAACGATCCTTCGGCAACGCTTGACAACGACCCGCTGCGGCTACAAAATGGGGCCGAGGATACTTATGTCATTTAACCGCTCGTTTTCCAAGATTGTGTTGGTCCTGGTTGTCGCCGGGTTGATTCTGCCGATCGCGATTTGCCTGATTTTGGGCCTCGCCTCGTTGTTGGGTGCCCTCGGCGATGCGGCAGGCTCGGTCGCTTTGCGGTACGTCGCGCTGGCCGGCGGTGTCGTTTGGATCGTCGGTATCGTGTCGCTCGTCCTGGTCCAGGCGATTAGTAGTCTGAGCGGATCCGACAAGTCGGACGAATAGGCCAAAACCATGGAAGGTACCGATTTTCACATACCCAATACGGAGCTGGAAGGAAGCCTGGAACTTCGTGTGCCAAGTCCTCAGCCCGCACGATTGGCCCCCGTGCCTTCCGATACGATTCTCTTTCCGCGTCGCATGCTCTACGTTCATGCGGCGATCCTGTTCGCCACCGCGTTGGCCGCCTTTGGCCTTGGCTATCTGAGCGGTCGTGGCAGCGGACCAGCCGGCGGTAATTCTGCGACCCAAGACGAAAACGCGGTTGCTCAAAAGAGAGTGCCGGTCGAGGGCAAAGTCCTCCTCGCGGCCGCCGGCGGCAAGAAATCGGGCGATGCCGATGCCGCGATCATCATCTTGCCGTTGAACAAGACGCCTTCGCCGAGGTTTCCTCCGGATGGCTTTTGCCCCAGCGACCCGCCTCTGTCGTCCGTCGATCGGACGTCGAAGCGCATGGCCGAATTCGGCGGTGTTTCCGAGCGGGCGGATGCCGGTGGCGACTTCTCCCTCTTCGTCCCCGAGCCGGGCAGCTATCGCATCCTCATCATCTCGCACAAGTCGAGTCGCAGCGATGCCGGTACGCCAGACACAGCCGACCTATCGATCCTGCGAATCTATTTTGAACGACCGACCGATCTATTGCGGTCGTTCAAATATCGCTTGATGACCAAAGAATTGAAAATCGGCACCGCACCGATCGATGTGGAGTTCGGTGAGTAATGGTCGAGCTCAAATAGGTTCCTCCTGCCCAGAGAAATCGATTTGCCGCTCTATTGCAGCGTCGTACTTCGCGGTGAAATCCTCAAGCCGACGACCGGGTGCCCGCGAAGCTCGTCGAGGTGTTCGTGCAAGATGCGGCGCACTTCCAGCACGGCGGCCGGATGGCAGTGGACCGTCATGTGCGCCGACGGAACGATCACGGCCGGCTCGGCGTCGGGCGAGCGGGCACTTTCCAGGCTCACGACGCCGTCCGTATGTTCGCCCAACGGTTTCAGCCACCACGCAGGCGCGATCTCGCCGACGATGTTGTTGTACTTTACCCACGGCGGCCGAGGACTCGCGGCCATCAACGGCAAGATCGGCGAGTCGGGCGTGAGCGAGTCGATGCTATTCTCGATCTTCAGCAACGATTTCGGAAAGAGCATGTCGGCGTTGTCGCGGAAAAGCTGTTGCTGGGTATTGGCAATCGTGGCCGGCAGATGAATTAGCTTGCCCAAAAGGTATTGCGTTGTCTCGTTCGAGAACGTCGTGCCTTGGTGCGGTGTCGCTATCGTCACCACGCGGCGGATCGAAGGATTCGGTCGAAAGTAAAACGTATCGGCGAGTTGCGCGCGGACTTTTGCATCGGTTTTCAATTGTTCCAGCGGAATGCGGCTAGCCAGCTTCCAATACTCTTGGCCGCTGTCGAGCGTCTGCAAACGCGAGATGAGACCGCCCATGCTGTGGCCGACCACCACCATCTGATCCAAGGCCGGCTCGCGATGCTCGGGATCGACCACCTGCCGCATCTCGGCCAGGTCGCGGCGCATTTGCGCCGCACTAATCCAAAACGGCTGAGCCGTCGGGTAGAGATAGAACCAGAACTGATAGTGACGCCGGATGTCGGGCGAGCTTCGCAGGTCGTTGAACATCTCCATCCACGTCATCGGACTCGACCAGAGGCCATGTACCAACAGCACGGGAATCTTGCCCGGCTCGTAAGGCTGCACCATATATAAGCCGGTGATCGTCGAGTGTTGGTCCGGCCGCATTTCCAGCAATCGCTCGGGCTGCAGGAGGCCGATCGTGGCCACCGATTCCAGCGGCACCTTGGAAAGGAAGTACGCCAATGGCGTCGTAAGGTCGCTTTCCAACGGCACTTGCAAATTCCCCACGCGCGTGTCGCTAATCTCCAAGGGGTCGCAGATTTCTAACAGCCCTTGGTTGCGCCCGTTGGTGCTCGGCCCGCCGACCGGGCGCAGGAACGCCGTCACCGGGAAGCTCAGACCGGGCGGATAGTAGCGTGCGGCCTTCGGTTCGCCTTTGTAGCTGCGTCGCACGGCGATCAGCGGCACGCCTAGGCCGTGGCTTTGATAGTGGTTCTTTAGCCCGTTCATCTCGTAGTCCGAGACGAACTCGTAGTGGTCGAAGTCGTCGGGTCGCCAGACGCCGCCGCGAAGCACGCAAGTGATATCCCACGAGCCGGCGGCCGTGTGGATCGTCTTCGTCATGCCGGGCCGCAGTTCGCCGCGCGTGCAGCCCAGCCGCATCGCCGATTCGAGGGCGTTGTTGTAAAGATCGCACGCGCCGCGAAAGTGCGGGTCGTAGCAATTTCGCGATTGGGCCAAGCGGTCGTCGAAGAGGTAGGCATAGGCATGCAGCACCGCCGCGCCGTAGAGGTCGAGTGCTTGCGGCGGGTCGCGCTTCTCGATTTTTTTGGCCGAGAGGTAGTCCAACTCCGCGAGTGCGTAGACCTTGTCCGCCGACGGGTCGCGATCGGCAACGTGCTGGAGATTCTCAAGCAACGTTCGCGGTTCGCCTTGCAGTTCGTTGTTGAGATTGTAGAGCCGCAGTAGCTGCATCGTCCGCGGACTTGGCTGCGGCCCGCCCCAAGAAGTCAGTTGCAATTCGTCGCCCAACGGATTGCCCGGCACGCTGCGAAGCGTAACGAAGTTCGACGCACAGCCGGAAAGGGCAAGGAGCAAGGCAAGCACGGCAACTACGGGCAGGTACGATAGCAGCTTAACGCGCGAACGCCAACGCTCCCCTCTCCCCTTTTGGAAGAGGGGCCGGGGGTGCGGGCAATTCGTAGCTTGTGCAGCAGCGTACACTCGAAACCGTTACCGCGTGAAAAAGGTGATTGGGGTTGGCTTAGAAAATCGCGGTAGGATACGGAGCGATAGCCGGGCAAGTCAATGGGGATTTGGATAGACGC
>JANXOJ010000569.1 GCA_025353625.1 Planctomycetota bacterium
ACCATTCGAGGTACAATGATGAAACGAACATTTCTCTTACTAAGCGTCGAGCAGTTGTTTTGCACTGTTCTGGTGATCTTCCTTCTGCCCCCATCGTGTTGTTGGGCGAAAGACGATACAGAGACCGAGTCCCGAACCCCATCCGAAATTAGATGTAACTTAGTATCGGAAGACTTACACTATCCGTTTCGTGCATTAGGAGTGGGGTTCGGGACTCGGTCTCAGTATCGCCTTTCGCCCAACAACACGATGGGGGCAGAGCGAAGATCACCAAGCCGGTGCATAGCAACTGCTCGACGCTCAGTAAGGGAAATGTTCGTTTCATCATTGTACCTCGAATGGTTTGGTTTGCGATGATTAGTTAATCGTGGAGTCGAAAAAGGGGACATCACTGACTTTCTTCGTTGCGAGGGCGGCCGGGACCGCGAAGCGTGAATCGCAGTCCTAAACGCTCGGCGGTCTCGGCCACCCACTTATCATCGCCCAACGGTCGCCCGCAGTCAACGCGCGCACGCCCTCCAACTGCTCGTCGCGAAGGGCCACGTTCGCTCGCGCCGTCCAATTCCGGGGCCGCTCGACGGGCCATTCCGCCAATACCCGCTTGTCGTCACATCTCCGTCCGTCGGGGTATCGCTCGAACGACTCGGCCAAGACGCATTCCAATGCGGATGAACCTGTTTTTTACCAGCCGCCGAAAACGCTATCCGCCGCTCTCGCTATGGCAGAAGCGGTTGCGGCGGTGACGGGGAGGGGATCGAAGATCAGCGTACCGCCGGGACCGATGGCGAGTGCGCTGCCGGTAGGCAGTGCGGTCGATGCGGAGACGATGAGTTTGCCGGAATTGATGATCGTTCCACCGCCGAACGTATTCACTCCAGCGAGAATGAGCGTGCCGCGATCCGCGAGCGTCACGGAAGAACCAACGCCGCTGATGGGGCCGGAGACGGTCAGGCTGCTGCCCAAAATGGGGCCAATCGCGACGCTGCCGTCGAGGGCTATCGGAGCGCCGATCGTGTGGCTGCCGCTCGATACGACGATCGATGCGCCGCTTCCGCCATTGGCAAGATGCAACGAACCGCCACTGCCTTGCGAAACCGTGTAGCTGCTACTGCTATCGATGAGCATCGCTGCGATCGTTGGGTTCGTGCCGTCGAGGCGGATCGTTCTCGCGGTAGCTTGGCCGAGCAGGATCGTATCGCCGATGACGCCGCGCAGGCCGGGCGCGGCGATGGTGGCACCCGAGGAGGTATCTTTCCAATTCCCGTTTGTGGTCCAGGTGCCATCGCTGCCGGAATTCCATTGAGCCTGCCCGGTGAACGTCACGCTTGCCGTGCCGAGCAGGGAGCCGTTTGCCACGCGCACCGAGGCCGATCCATTTGCGTAGGGGGGCGTATAGAGTCCGCTATTGCTGAGGCTGCCGCCGCCAATCAAGGTCCACGTCAACGCCGGCTGTACCGATAGCGGGCTGCCGAATTGATCGTTGGCCGCGCCGGTGAACTGCTGCGACGCCCCGGCGGCAAGCGTTACCGATGTGGGATTATTGGATACGCTCGTCAGGGTTTGGGCGATGGCGGCGGAGACTTCTGCGGATGGCGCGCTTTCGCCGCTGAAATCGACCGCAGTGATGCGATAGTAATAGGCGTGCGCGGTGGTGATGCCGGCATCGGTGAAGCCGACGGCACCGTTGACGCTGGCGTAGGGCGACGCCCCTTCACTGCTGGGCGTGAGGCCGCGATAGATGTTGTAGGCCACGGCCCCGTTGGCCGCCGTCCAATTCAATTGAATTTGCCCGGCGTTGGCCGTCGCGCCGGCAATCGGCGGCAGCGGCAGCGTCGTCAAGCCGGTATCGGCGGCTGGAGACAAGCCGGCGGAATTGGTCGCCGACACGCGGTATTCGTAAAGGACGCCGGATTGCAAGCCGGTATCGGTATAGGTGGTCGGGCTGCCCGACAGCGTCGCCACGAGCGCGAAGCCGCCGACGCCGCCGGCACGGCGCATAATTTGTACGCCGGTGTTGTTCGCGGAATTGAGAATCCAGTTCAAGGCGGCGCTGGTCGTCGCAATGCTGCTGGGCTGCAACTGCGATACGGCCAAGGGGGCGATGGGCGTGGCGATAGCCGCCGCATTGGATGCTGCGGAATTGCCTACGGTGTTCGTCGTCAGAATCTGGTAGCTGTAGGCGGCACCGGGCGTCAAGCCCGTATCGAGATAGCTCGTCGCATTGGACGGCAACGTGGCGACCCACGAGTAGGTCGTCGAGTTTGGGTTTTGCCGATAGACCTGATTGCCAAAACGGAAATTGTCGATATTCGTCCAGGCAAGCGAGACCGACGTTCCATTGGGCGCGCTGGCGGCCAGTCCGCTTGGGGCAGTGGGCGTTGCACTGCCGTTAATCGATATCTGAGAGAAGGTGGCCGCGCTACTCAGGCCGTTGTTGTGGCTCGTATCGCAAAGGCCGATATAGAGCGCGGCGTTCATACTCACGGTTATCGATCCAACTTAATTCCAGGTGATGTTGTCGTTGGACGCATAGCCAGTGAAGGTCGAGCCGCTCCGCACCAATTTTACCCAGCCCGGTGCCGAATAACCGCCGGCCGTGGAGTTGGAAAGGTTGCCGCTCGCATCGCGGGTTTGGAATGCGGCACCGTTGCTGGGCGTCATCGCCATCATCGCCCATGCCGAATTCGCGGCGAGCGCATTGCGGAACATCAGGCCCGACTTGGCCCAGCCATCGGTATTGCCCTGCGAACCGACGCGAGCGACGATCGTGCCATCGCCGGAAAACGGCACGTAGACAAAATGAAACTGATCGCTGTTGTTCCAGATGTCGTTGCCCGAGCCGCTAAGGAAGACCGAACCGTTGAACGCATACGCGGAGCCGACGATTGCAGGGCCGCCGATATCGGCATCGGCCCACGGCGACGCCATGGTTGTGGGCGTTGCGTTCGCGGCGACGTTCGACCAAGCGGAACTCCCCGCCAGATTGGTGGCCGAGATTCGATAGGAATAGGTGAGGCCGGGCGTGAGTCCGCCGGAATCGACGAAAATGCTAGCCGCTCCATCGAGCGTATTCAGCGGCGTAAAATTTACTCCGTCGGTGGAACGCTGGATCGCGAAGCTCGCTGCGGTGCCGGACGTTTGCGTCCACGTCAGGCGGATTTGCGCACTATTGATCGCACTAGCAATCAGCGTGGACGGGGCAGCCGGCAAAGGGGGTAGCGGCACGGCCGAGACTTCCAGCGAAAGGTTGCTCTCGCCGATGCCGTTGCCGGCACTGACTTGATAGTAGTAGGCGGTTCCGTTCGTCGCGTTGGTATCGATAAACGACGTGGCTAGGATGCCTTGCTCGTAAAGCACTTCGTTGCCCGCGTCGGTGGAGCGATAGATATTGTACGAAAGCGCATTGCCGGCCGCCGACCAACTGAGGCTCACTTGGCTGTTGCCGGGCGTGGCGGTCACGTTGATGGGTGCCAGCGGTACGGTGACGTGCGGCGCGGCGGACAGTTCGCCGGATCGCACGCTCGCGCCAAGTTGGTTCACTGCGGCAAGTTGATAGTAGTAGGTTGTACCGTTGCTGAGGCCGGTGTCGGTGAAACTGGTATTCGACAACCCGCCATAACGCAACACTTCGCTACCGGACGTCGTGCCGCGGTAGATAATGTAAGTGTCGGCACCCGCTGCCGCTTGCCACGTCAGCACGACGGATCGGTCGCCGGGCGTTGCGGTGATGCTTGGTGGCGGCGAGGGTAGTGCAATCGGAATCAGCGGCAGGGCGGAGGACTCCGCCGACGCCGCGCTTTCACCTCCGGTATCGACTGCGGAAACTTTGTAGTAATATGGCGTGCCGTTAGTCGCCGAGAGGTCGCTATACGCCGCGCTCGTTACGCCGGTTGCCAGGGGTGTCGCGCTTTCACCACCGGGCGCGGTGCCGCGATAGATATTGAAGCTCTGCGCGCCGACGGGAGCGAGCCA
>JANXOJ010000599.1 GCA_025353625.1 Planctomycetota bacterium
CCCATCGTGGGCGATCGGAAGTATGGCAATGCGAAGGAATCCTACGCGAATCTCGCACTTCACGCTCGGTCGCTCTCCTTCACGCACCCATTCAGCGGCCAGCGGCTAACTTTTGCAGCGAAAGTGCCGGAGTATTTCAACAAGTTAATCGGTGGCATTTAAGGACCGGCGAATCAATAAGTGTCGGGTTTTCGGAACGTACTCATCTCGCTCCGCGAGATGGAATGCATCTCGCGGAGCGAGATGAGTACAGTTATTGATTAGCCGGTCCTAAGCAGGGCTATCGTCCCCTTCTGAATAGGTCGCAATAATACTACGATCGAAGTGCTATTTTAAGACGAACGATACCCGGCAATTTCAGACCGAGTACCGCTTCCTCCCGAGCTGCTTCCCTCGGTCGATAACTTGCAGTATTAAACGGTATCGGTCGTTCGAGGGCGCGGTCGACCAAGCGGGCGTTCGCCTGCAACTGGCGATTGCAAAATAGACTACTTGGCCGCCAAGAAATGGCGATGCCCGAACGCTACATAGTTCCATGGGAACATCCGGGTTCCCTTCCGTATGCCGGAAGTATGGCCGAACACGAAAAGTTGGGACGGGCAGTAGCCACCATGAAAGTTTTTCATTGCGATCATTGTCAACGGTTGGTGTTCTTTGAAAATGTGAGTTGCGTGCAATGCGGGCATACCCTTGCCTACCTTCCCGATGCGGACGATATCGCCTCGCTGGAACCGGCGGAGGGCGATCTTTGGAAGTTGATTTCCGGAAAAAGATACCGTTTGTGCGAGAACTATCGCGGCGAACACGTCTGCAATTGGGCACTGCCGGCAGAGAGTTCCGACGCGCTTTGCGAATCGTGCCGCCTGACGACCAAGATTCCGAACCTGGACGTGGCCGGCAATCTCGAAAAATGGTATCGATTGGAAGCCGCCAAGCGTCGCTTGATCTATGGGCTGCGGTGCTTGAAGTTGCCCCCGTTCGGAGGCAGCGCGGACTCGCCCATGAATTTGCAATTCGAGTTTCTGGCCGACTCCCCGGAACCCAATGGTGCAAAGATTTTAACCGGGCACGACGAAGGCCGCATCACCATCAACTTGGCGGAAGCCGATGACGCCGAGCGGGAGCGTCGCCGATTGGCAATGCACGAACCTTACCGGACGCTACTGGGGCACTTCCGCCACGAGATCGGCCACTATTACTGGGATCGCTTAATCGCGGGAAGCAGCTTAATCGAACCGTATCGCAAAATGTTTGGCGACGAGCGTGAAGATTACGCCGAGGCACTCAAAAGGCACTACGATCGAGGGGCACCTGCCGATTGGGAGAGTCGTTACGTCAGTGTTTATGCCAGCACGCACCCTTGGGAAGACTGGGCGGAAACTTGGGCCCATTATTTACACATCATTGACGCACTGGAAACGGCCGCCGCAAGCGGACTCTGGCTTCGACCAGAGCGGCGCGACGAGCCGGTGCTGCGTCCCATTCCGGGGCTATTCGAGGGTGGTGCCGCATCGTTTGAACGGCTTATGAACAATTGGTTTCCGCTCACCTACTTAGTGAACAATCTGAACCGCGGCCTCGGCATGCCCGACGGCTACCCCTTCGTGCTTTCCACCCCCGCAGTTGCAAAGCTACAGTTCGTCCATGAGACCATCGCGGCGGTCAACGAGAACCGCTAGTCGCCGGGAGCGACCTACTTGCGACCATTGCCGCGAAAGTTGCCCGTTGCCAGTCCCTTGATGACCGCGTAGATGCCAAATACAAACAAGATGATCGGATAGAAGAATATTCGATTCAAGAGAAAGAAGCCCGCAAAGAACCAGACGACGGAAAGCGCGATCATTCCCAGTCCTCCCAATACACCATTGTCGATGCCTTTCTTCGCCATGCGAAACGAACCGCGCTCGCCGGCCGGCGGTGCGGGTTTCGGCAGTGGATCGGATCCGAAGGCTTGGTAGGTTGGATCGACGGCCGGTCCCGCAGGTGCCGGATCGTTGACGTAGCCGAAGAGGTCCAGGTTCTGCGGCGGGGAAGTCTCCGCAGGCGAAGGCGTCGGTGCCAAGGGTACGAATGGAGGTGGATCGAACGTCGATTGCGATCCGCTTAGCGGTATCTTGAAGACCGTTTGGCAAGCAGGGCACTTACCGCTCTTGCCTGCCGCAGTGCCGGGCAAGCGCAACGTCTTGCGGCAGGTGGGGCACGATAAAGTCAGTGCGTCGCCAGAACTCGTACTCATTCGCCGATACCACCGTTGTTCGAGTGATTCTCAATCGGATTCCCCTAAGAGTATAACATGGGACGCATGGGTGTCAATCTTGCGGAGTTCACGCTTTAGCTGCCGTGGAGTGGGTGGAGCAAGAAAGGGTGCGTTACGCGAACGGATCGAGGATCGTTGTAAGCGTCGTCCCGCGTGACGCTCATTGCGCTTGCCTTCCGTTTGGCTTCACGCACCCGACAAGCTACAATCGGCTCGTAGGCAAAAGTTCGGAAGGCCCGCGAACTTGCTGAAAACTCCATAATGCCGCGCGGCCCAGCAGGTTTTGCGAAGCGGCAATCGCCAAGCGGGCAAAAGGAAATGCCGTGGGGCGCCAATGCGAATGGTACTCGGTCATTGGCCCGATGTAATCGACCGTCCGTATCTCGGTATCGGTGTGAAACGCTTGAAGCAGATGGTATTGCAACAAGTGGCCCGGCGAATGAGCGGCGAAGGCGGAATCGTAGCCGATCTTGAACGAGTGGAAAACGCCCTTGCCCACGACGCCGTAGCAAAAGGCTACGTCCTGCTCGCCGCAACCGAGCAGCGCGATCGCAAGGCTCCCTTCCGCAGCCAGATCGTGGGCTTGACGGAGAAGAAACGCAAACGCCTCGGGCGAGCGTAGTGCCGCGCTGCCCGACTGGCCTTTCCAGCCGCGTAGCTCGACTTCAAATGCCCTCCGCAAAATCGGTTCCAGGTCGTCGTCCGCAAGTCGTGTGTGCAACTCGAAGCGAACCTCCGTTTGGCTTTTCAGGTTTCGTAACGATCTTGCGACCTTCTGCCGATGCCGACCGGAAAGCCGTGCAAAAGCCGTCGGCCAATCGTGCGAGATTTCAAGGCGGCTCGTAAGCCAGCGCGTGCGAAGGTCGCACGCCATGCCCGATCGGCTGGCGGCGCGGTAGAGGGCTTGCCACGACGGTCGATCTGGAAAAGCGGCTTCCAAGAACAGAATCTGCCAAGGCAAGCGACCGATTGCCGCTGCCATAGTATCTCCGACCGCTTCACCTACAACATCGTCGTTGGCCGCATCGACATCCCAAAGCAGCGTCGCGCCGGAAGGCCATGCGTTGCATGGCTGCGCCGCCGCACGGAGAACGCCCGCCATGCGGCGATCGACCAGCGGCAATGCGGCCAGCCAGCGCCCTCGTTCCTCGATAACCATCGTGCGAAAGCGCGCCGTCGGGGCGAAGTGTTCGAGCCATTGTGCGACGGGTTCCGCACGGGCCAGCGGCGACGTGGCATCGCTCCGCTGCCAGAGATCGTCCCATTGTGGTGCAGCGGCCCGGATTTCGGCAATCGAACTCAAACAGATAGCGCGCGGCATGGTTTCTTTCAGACGGCTTCCGCATGCCGTCCCCGAGTGCTGAACTTGCGAAAGCCGAACTTGCCGAGATAGAGCTCGATCCCGGCCCCGATTTCCTGCTTCTCTTCGGCCAGCAGATATCGGTTCGAGGTCATTGCATCGAGAACGACAGCCGTCAACGTCAGCAGCACGACCCACGGCCCCAGGGGGATGCTCATCGGCAGCAGCAGGCCGACGATCGTGCCGCGATCCACGCGCAACCCAAATCGACCGCTTAACACCAGCATCATGAACAGCACGACAAAGTTGGCGGCGGCCGTGGCAAGGACGGCGCCCAACAGGCCCATCCGCGGCAGCAGAATCAGGTTCAATCCAATGTTGACGAGCACGCCCACAAAGGCCACCAGGCTTGCCGCGCTCGCGCGTTCGGCGCACCACAAGTAGGACTGTAAGAACATCGTCAGGCCAAACCAGGTGCAGTAGGTCAGCGTCCAAGGCAGCACCAGCAATCCCCCGCCGAACTTGCTTTGAAACCCGACGTGGAACAATAACGGTGCCACGAACAGCACGGCCGCCGCCCCGGCGGTCAACAAGAGCGACCAGACCTTCACGAACAGATTGAGTTGATCGGAGACCCGTTGGCGGCGGCCTGCTTCCCATTCGTGGCTCAAATGGGGCAGCAACATCCCGGCGATCATCACCGTGATCGAAGAAAGCAGCAGCGGCAACACCCGCGAACTGCGATAGTTGCCCACCTCGGCCAATGCCTGGGCCGGCGAGCCGTTCGACAAGTGTACAATCATGTAGCGATCGACCACATCGAACATATTCCAAAGAAAATTGATGAGCATGATCCAAGCGGCCAGCGGCAAGAGCCGCGACCAAAGTTCGCGATGCGGCATCGCCTGGGTAATCTGCGGAAAACGTTTCCACGCTCCAGCGAGCCAGACTAGCGACCCGAGTACGCACAGCAAGCACGAAGCACAATAGGCCACGACCATCGCGCCGGCCGTTGCGCGACTGCACGCGAGCAGCCCAATTCCGAATAGGCCAAAGAAGAGGCTGTTGGCCAGTTCGACGATCGATACCATCCGCACGTTTCGCAGCGACGTGAAAAGGCACGTGCAGAAATTGAAGCCGATCACGGCTAGCAATCCCAGGCCGACCAGCAAGACCATATCGCCGTGTTCGCGGCTGCCGAAGATCAAATACGAAAACCAAGTGCGGCAGGTGAGGATGGCCAATATCGCCGGCACCGCCGTCGCGACGCAAAATGCTGCCGTGCGACGCAGGAAGCTGCGAAGCTGGCCCATCTGCCGGTAGCGATCGACGTAGCGGCCGAACGTG
>JANXOJ010000611.1 GCA_025353625.1 Planctomycetota bacterium
GAACGTCGTGCGTCTGTTTGGTTCTCATCGGTTGTTCTCCAAAAGATTTGTGACCTAACAACCTACGATAACCCAACCCTCACAAAGATTCATACAGGCCTGCCGGAAGGACACGGACTTCTCAAGCGAACTGCACGCCAACGGCCATGCTATACCGCAGTCAGAATCGTGCTATGCCGGCCCTACGCTCCTGCCGTGCCAGTCCCCTCGCCTCAAGGTGGAGAACCACGGTTTCTTGACTTGCTTGCCAACACATGCCGCGCGGGACATCAACGCCATTTACGCGGCGGGCTTCTGCCGCAAGACCATTCCGGGAGTTGCGCCTGCACTCTACCCCCGTCTACGAAATGGTGCCGCTACGCGGTCGCAATTGGCCGAATCCGCACCGAGATCGATGTCTGCCGCGTAGCGGAAAGAGATGCGTAGCCGGAACACAAAAACCCCTTTCCCGCAGTCCACCGCAAGGCGGTTATGAGAACGTGGTGCGGTCGCCCCCTCCTCGAATCTATCCGGCCGCGCCGCGAGAGATAACCGGAATGTGGCAGTTCTCAAAGATTTTCAGTGCGTTTTATCGCTCGGGATTGCCAGGTGCGGCAAGCCGGCCGGGTCGAGCTTCAGGACCGTGGTTTTTAGATCGATGCCCGACGGTTTGCCGAAAGTAAGTTGCACGCTCCAACCGTAGTAGACGGCCATGTCGTGCGGAAAGTAATTGAAGACGCAATTGCCGAGGCTATAGACGATTGGCTTGCCGCGATACCAGTCGATCGTTTGGGTGACGTGGGGATGCGCGCCGATCACAGCGTCGGCACCCGCCTCGATCATTTTTCGGGCCAGCGTTGGCTGATAGTCTTCCGGCGTCGGCGTGTTCTCGGTTCCCCAATGCAGGAAAGGGATGACGATGTCCGCGGCATACTGGGTGCGTGCGGTTTTGATGTCGGCCAGGACGTCCGCTTCAACGAGCCATGCCGTGCCCGGCTCCTTGGCGGTGGCAGCAAAACGTCGCGGCGGGAAATCGCAATAGCCCAAAAGGGCAATGCGGAGTCCGTGCGAGGTCAAAACCAACGGCTTTCGCGCGTCGCTGATATTCCGCCCACCGCCGAAGTAAGGCAGCTTCCCCCGATCGAAAAGATCGAGTTGGCTGGCAAAGCCATCCTTGCCCCAATCGCCGGAATGGTTGTTGGCGAGGGAAACTGCCGAGAATCGCCGCTTTAAGAGCGGAATGCTCTCGCGGGGTGCTTTGAAGGTGTAGCTTTTAATCTCCGCTTTGCCGGCACCCCTCACCGGCAAGGCACACTCAAGATTGGCAACGGCCAAATCGGTATCTTCAAGCAGACTGGCGACACCCTCGAAAGGGTCTTCACCATTGGTTACGACGTGGCCGGGGCCGCCGTCGAGACAAATATCGCCCATAAACGTGATTCGCACGATCCGGTCGGGCCGATCTTCGGCGGCACCCGCGGCGGCAAGTGAAGCGAGGATGAAACCGCAGGCGATTCTGGCGATGGTACGCATATTTCCGAATCTCTAAGTTGCCATCGACGGATTTTGCTTCTCCGTCAATCGTCGCGCGCGATGTAACAAACCATCGAACGGCTCTCGAGTTCGATCGTCCAATCGCTTGGCGGCTTGGGGCCGTTCAGTTCCGGATAGATATCGTTGGGCGTCGCGGCCGCCGTGTCGAGCATCTTTCGCCATGCGTACGTTCGCGAATTCTTTGAAAAGACGAACTTTTGGGATGCGCCGCCACCGTGGAACATCAGCATGATGTGATGGTTGGGCGGCTCAGCCGCGTTGCGGCGCGGGGCCGCCCCGAGGATGCAGACGAGGCTGTTGCCGCCGTGCGACCAGTCGACCGGATCGCCCCAGGGATTGTACCAGCTTACGTCCGGCAGTCCGCCCGGCCGAGCCGATTGACCGGAAAGGAAGTCAATCCGCCGCGTCGTCGGCTCGCTGCGGCGGAAGGCAATCAAGGCTCGGCAGAAGCGGATCAGCGATTCGTGCTTTTTCACCAGCCGCCAATCGAACCAAGAAATTGCATTGTCCTGGCAGTAGGCATTGTTATTACCCTGTTGCGTGCGGCGACATTCATCTCCGTAGAGGATCATCGGCACGCCCTGGCTCAGCAGATTGGTGGCCAGCATGTTCTTGATCTGCCGCAGACGCATACATTCGATCGACTTTCGCGTCGTTGGCCCTTCTTGCCCATAGTTGCAACTGTAGTTGTTGTTGTCGCCATCGCGGTTCTGTTCACCGTTGGCTTCGTTGTGCTTCCAGTTGTAGCTGACGAGGTCGTTCAACGGGAAACCGTCGTGCGAAGTGACAAAATTGATGCTGTGGTACGGTTGCCGACCGCTTGCCTGATAGAGGTCGCTGGAACCGGCCAGACGGGTCGCCAGGGGGCCGATCATGTTCGGATCGCCGCGCCAAAAGCGGCGTATGTCGTCGCGATAGCGGCCGTTCCATTCCGCCCAGCGCAGGTTGCTGAACGTCCCCACCTGATAGGCCCCCGCCGCGTCCCAAGCCTCGGCGATGATCTTGGTGTCGGCCAATTGCGGGTCTTCGGTAATCGCTTCAATCACCGGCGGATTCGGCAGGATGTTGCCGTCGCGGTCGCGGGTCAAAATCGAGGCTAGGTCGAAGCGGAACCCATCGACGTGATAGTTGTGAACCCAATGCCGCAGGCAATGGAAGATCATTTCGCGGACGATGGGGTGGTTGCCGTTGAGCGTGTTGCCGCAGCCCGTATAGTTGCGGTAATGCTGGCCGCCGTTTTCCACCAT
Organism: Planctomycetota bacterium; assembly: GCA_025353625.1. Taxonomy (GTDB): domain Bacteria; phylum Planctomycetota; class Planctomycetia; order Pirellulales; family Thermoguttaceae; genus JANXQG01. Next base: position 2,781 of record JANXOJ010000611.1, read on the forward strand.
GTAGTAAACGCGGTTCTCCAAGCCCTTCATGCTCAGTGTCGGCCCATGTTCGTTGCCTTCGGCCGTGTGGTTGAAGACGACGTCGAGAATCACTTCAATGCCCGCACTGTGCAACGACCGCACCATCTCCTTGAACTCGCGAACCTGGGCACCCGGTTCCTGGCTGACGGCATAGCCGCGATGCGGCGCGAAGAAGCAGATCGGGTCGTAGCCCCAATAGTTCGGACGGGCCGGCACCTTCCCCAGAATGTCGAGGATCGGGAACTCGTGGATCGGCATCAGTTCGATGGCGGTGATGCCCAGCGATTTCAAATAGGGGATCTTCTCGACGATTCCCTTGTAGGTGCCGGGATGCGCCACTTCACTGCTAGGCGACTGCGTGAAGCCGCGCACGTGGGTCTCGTAGATAATCGTCTCGGCCAGCGTGCGGCGAAGGTGGCGGTCGCCCTGCCAATCGAATTCGTCGCTGATGACGACGCACTTGGGCGGCCGAAGTACGCCCCCTTCGGCCGGCAAGAAATCGCCCGCCAATGCCTTGGCATAGGGGTCGATCAAGCGGGCTTGCGGGTCGAAGCGATATCCGCGCTTGGGATCGTGCGGGCCATCGGCCTGATAGTGATAAAGCTGCCCCGGCCCGGTGCCGGGTACGAAGACGCTCCATATATCGCCCCACCGATTCAAGTCGGGATCGAATTCAATGATGTCGGTCGGATCGGCGTCGTTGACGTCGTCGTAAAGCAGAACGCGCATGGCCGTGGCACTACGGCTGTAGAGAACGAACTGAACGCCACCGTCATGGACGATTGCGCCGTAGGGAAGCGGGTGCGTGAACTTGAGCGCGGCTTGCCGCTGCGACATGGCTAAGGACTCAAAGGTGCTGACTGGGGGGATTGCAACATGGGAAGCATAGCATGAAGTTATATCCAGCGACATATATTCTACCAACGTGGGGGGGGTAATTCCTAGGGGGTTGTTGCCGAGCGGATGTTAGCCCGTCGGTCGGCACCGCCGCCAATCAATCCTCTAGTTCGGCCACATTTGCAATGAAAAGTGAAAAAGTCACCGCGCGGCGTCAGTCCTTCGCTTACCGCTAGCGTAGGCAGAATACGGTTTGGCAGCCGCCGATCGTAGGAGATATGCGGCAGGGATCAGCCTTTTGCGGACGTATCTGGCCGCACCTTTCGCTAAAGTGTGCAGGAGACGAAAAAGCGGTTCGCCGACCGCTACGTTCTACCAGTGACGACGGTGCCGGAGGTATCAGTTA
>JANXOJ010000631.1 GCA_025353625.1 Planctomycetota bacterium
CCGGCGTACTTGCGGAGCCGTGCGGACAGATCCTATCGGAATTTTTTCAGCAGCAACGGCGGCTGGGAAAGAAGTAAAGAAGTAGTGAAGTGATTCATCGTGAACGGAATCTGCCCTACGGCTTTTCACGAGGAGAATCAATCCCTAGCGGATGGAATCGCCAGGGAGGTTACTTTTCCACCGGCTCGAACCACTCGCCGCGAAGCCAGTCGACCAACATTTCCAATTCCTTTGGGCTAAGGATGTTGTTGGCCGGATTCGCGACGGACGCCGCATAGGCGGGCATGCGGTCGTTGTGTTTGCCGTAGAACTGCTTGTGGGCCGGATCGCCGATGATGCCGTGCAACCACGCGCGGCTGCCGTAACCGGTTAGGTCGGGTCCGCTGGCAGTGCCTTCGCCGTGGAACTTGTGGCACGAGTTGCAGTTTTCGCCGATGAGCTTGGTTCCGGCCTCAATGTCGGCGGATGACTGGGCGTCGATGTCGCGTTGCGACTTCAGCTTCGCTTCGTGCGAGAGAGCCAAGATAATTTGCTCGCGTTCTTTCGCTTCTAATTCGGCAAAGCTGTCTTTGAGGAAGCCGTACATCTCCCCTTGCTTGAACTTTGTATGGCCGAAAAACTTAGGGCTGGAAATTCCCTTCGCGGTGAGGAATTCCGTCAACCACGCGCGGCCGGCGAAGCCATGCAAATCGCTCGCGGACGGCGATTCGGGTCGATGCACCGCACCGGATGGGTCGCTGAAGTCGTGGCACGCGGCGCAATGCTGGTTGAAAAGCTTGGGGCCTTGGGTCTTGGCATCTTCACGCAACAGCGTCAATGCGCCGCTGGGCGGTATCCCCTGCGCAGTCGCCAATTCCACGATGCGATCCGCCTGCACGCGACCGGCAGCGCGGTCTGCCTGAAACCGCTCGTTCTTTGCATCGGCTGAAAAAGACTTCCAAGCCAGCATCCCCAATCCCACGAAGACAAAGGCCGTGAATGCTCGATTGAATCGATGCCCCATCCGGCTTTTCGCCAGCAACGGCATGAGGAAGAAAATTAAAACCGTCAGCCCAGGGACCGCCACTATCGGCACGATTTCCAGCGAACTGGGAAACAGTTCGCGGAACTGATACAGCCCGCGAAACGACCACTCGGGCCGCGCGGTGCCGGGGTCTTCCGCAGCATTTGCGGGCGGGCCGAGTTCCAATCCAGCATGTGGGCCGCTCGTGCCGTTGCGGGCGGAAAGGACGAGGATCGCGGCCAAGACGACGGTGCAGGCAACGGCATCCCGCGCGGCCTGCCGAGGCCAATAAGCCGCATCGGGGCGGTTGCCATTGCTCGATTCCAAACCGTGCCGCCAAGCAAAGCGTGCGTGCAGGCCGATGAGTACGCCAAGCCCCACGCAGCAGGCCCCGATGTGCAGGGCAAGGAAGCGCGTCAACGTCAGGCTGCCGAACTCTGCCCCGCCGACGGCCAATTTATAGAGCCATTCGCCCACCCCCGGCGTCAGGAACAAGAAGCCGGTTCGTACGTGGCCGGCCCAATAGCCGTTTTGATCCCAGGTGAGTAAGTCGCCCGTCAGGTTCAGCCCCACCGTCGCCAAGCCCATCAACAGCACGGTCCAAAAGAGAAATTCGCGCGGCGCACGATACGTTCCGCGAAAGATCGTTTGCACGAGGTAGATGCCGACGAGCATCAACGTTGCTTGGGCCGTATAAAAGTGCATTGCCCGTAGCAGCCAGCCCGCTTGGATGTGGTGCTGAAAATAGTAAACGCTTTCCCAAGAACTTTGCGATCCCGCGCTGTAGTACATCCACATGGCTAGCCCGGTCGCGAGCTGTGCGACAAACGTAAACGCGATTGTCGTCGGCCAGACAAATCTCCAAGCCGGGCCGCCGGGCATGGGCCGATGCAGCCACGCGCTTACCGCACTCGGAAAACCGGTTCGCTCATCGATCCAACGGAGTAATGCTTTCATCTTCGCGGCCACCTTTAGGTCCGGACAATTTTGTCGGGTGTGCCGGTCTTGAATTTGCGAAATCGGACCCAGACTTCGTCCTCGTTGCGGATCTCAACGTCGAGCGCATCGAGGTCGCGGAGGCTTACGCTGGGATTGCCGCTGCGTCGGCCATCGGCCTCGAATTTCGCCCCGTGGCAGGGGCAATGAAATTGCTTCGCCGCCGCATCAAAACTCACGCCGCAGCCGGCGTGCGGACAGATCGACTGAAAGGCGACGACCGTACTTTCGCCAATCCGCTGCAAGAATACGGCACCGATCGGCTCGGTGGGAAAGTGGCTCCAAGCGTCGTTGCGATCGGCAATCACGGGAAACGACTGGGGTGAACCGCCGAGTGGCAAAGAAGCCAACGAGGCGACGCGAAGGGTCTGGCCCGCTTCGGTCTTCTGCCGCCAGGGATTCAAGAATGCCGCGATGCCGGCTGCGGCCGGCACGGCGAGCGATATGGCACCCAGGACGAGGGCCAAGCTTTTTTCCAAGAAGCCGCGGCGAGGAGGCGGTGTCAGCGAGTGGATGATATTCACGTTTCAGTAATGGGTGCTCTGGTCTGCAATCGCTTTCAGCATCTTCCGCCAGTTTACATAGCCGCTCGCACGGCTTCAAGCACGCGCGATTGTGCGACTTCCAGCGGCCCTGCGAGCGTGGCACCGGCCGCCTTCTTGTGGCCGCCACCTTGAAACATCTCGGACAACCGGCTGCAATCGACGTTGGATCGGCTCCGCAAGCTCAGCTTGAATTGGCCATTGGACTGCTCGACCAGGATGATGGCCACTTCGGTGCCGCTCACGGTGAGCGTCATGTTAATGAGGTCTTCGGTGTCGGAGGGCAAAGCCCCGGTGGCTTCAAAGTCCGCGCGTTCGATCCAAGTGTGGATCAGCCGTCCATCGAGCTCCGTTTTGGCGCGTCCGAGCGTTCGCCCGATGAGCTTCAATCGCGCTAAACTATCGTGTTCGTACAGATGTTTGTAGAGCAGGTCCGGCTTGGCACCCGCATCGACGAGCCGTCCGGCCAGCCGCAGGGTGTCGGCCGTGGTCGAGGAAAAACGGAACCAGCCGGTATCGGTGGCCAAGGCGGCAAACGCCGGTTCCGCAATGGCGGCGGTCAGCGGCACGCCCAAGGCGTCGGCCGCTTCAATGACGAGGCGGCCGGTCGCTTCGGCAGAAGTGTTCTTGAAGAGCTCGGCTCCCAGGTCGTCGGCACTGACGTGGTGATCGAGCACGGCCTTGAGGGCTTTGCTCTGGCGAATGAAATCGGCCATTTTGCCCAACTGAATCCAAGCCGTCGTATCGAGAACGATGATTACCTCGCGGTCGGCAAGTTCCTCGGCGCGGATATCGGTGCCCAACTGCTTGGCCTTGCCGCGCGGGTCGATGAAGGAGATTGTGGGCGGCACGGCAAAATCATTGACCGCGAGAACGTCCTTGCCGAGCGATTCAAGAATGGCCATCATGGCCATTTCGCTGCCCAGGGCATCGCAATCGGGGCGAATGTGACAGACCAACAGAAACCGCTGATGCGCGCGGACAATCTCAACGAACCGGGGCCATGCAATCGGGGAACTCATAGACGCTCTGTGACCTTACTAGGGTGCTTGAACTATCCGCCGCGTTTCTTCCACATCCAGCGCAATCTGCGCCACCAGCCGCTCGACGGAAACGTATCTTTCAATGTCTCTCAGTCGGGCCAGAAAGTCAATCTCAATCGGGCAGTCGTAGAGGTCGCCCTCGTAATCTAAGAGAAACGCCTCCACCTTCAATTCCGACTCGTCGAACGTCGGATTGCCGCCGACGCTCATGGCGGTCGAATAGGCGACGGAATCGATCCAGGCGCGGCCCGCATAGATGCCATCGCCCGGCAACATCGTTTCGATCTGCCCGATATTAGCCGTTGGATATCCGAGTTGGTTCCCCCGGCCAACGCCATGAACGACCGTTCCACGAATGCGGTAGGGCCTCGTCAGGAGGCGAGCGGCGTCGGCAACCTTGCCTGCGGAAATCAGCGCGCGGATGCGCGAGCTCGATACAGTCTGGCCATCCACTTCCGCCGACTCGACGACTTCCAACCGTATGCCCGATTCGCGGCAGAACTCGCCGAGCCGTTCGATCGTTCCGACGCGGTCGTGCCCAAAGAAGAAGCTTCGTCCTTCGACCATGCCTTTAGCGCGAAGCTGCTCGACGATGATCGCATCAAAAAACTGTCGTGCCGTAAGTTGCAAGAAGGCCCTGTCGGTCGGGTAGGCGACGACCGCATCGACGCCCAACGCGGACAGCAATTCGGTTTTATGCTCCGTCCAACTCAAAGGTGCCGGGGCCTGCTGCGGACGTAATATCCGCGCAGGATGGGGATCGAAAGTGAGGATTACCGACGGACGGTCGAGCGATCGGGCCATCTCCAGAAGGCGCGCCACGATCCGTGCGTGGCCGAGATGTACGCCGTCAAAATTACCGATGGAAAGGACGCCGCCCCGGAATCGTTCCGGCAGCTCGTTCAAATGACGATAGAGAACCGGCATTGTATTACTCGCCGGGATCGCGAACCACCGGTTCCATTACCTTGGTGTTGCGATCGATCGCTAGAACAATCGTGCGCTGCTCGGCCCCATCGCCGCTGTTGGCCACCATCGGCAGGACGTGACGGCGATCCGGAAGGCTGAAGCGAACCGCAAAGCTGCCATCGGGACGAATTCGCACCGGCTCCCCGCGCAAAGTAACGTGGGCGTCCGGATGCGTCGAACCGTGAACGATCAATTCGGTATCGACGTGAAAGCGAAAGTTTTGCTTGTTGCCGACCGCTCCAGGACCAAACTGTCTGGCAAACGAATCGCCCATCGGCCGATGCATGTGCTCCTCAAAGATATCCTTCAAGTCGCCGTTGGCCTCTTGTTCAATCGAACCGGTCGTCATGGCATACACGCGATCGCAATCTTTGGCCACGTCGGCCCAGTTGCGGTCGAACGTATCGGACGAGCCGGGCGTAGGCGTGCTGACAACGTTGCTGCGTGCAACGGAGAAAAATTGACCGCCCGGAGCCAGATAGCCAATCTCCAACTGGTAGCTTTTGGGCGGGTGCTGCACGTCGATGTACCAGTTGTTCACGCCGCCGTGAATCTCGATATCGCGAACCGTCTGTCGGGAAGCACTGGTCGTGCCATTGCGGCTAACCTCATGGAGCCGAAGCACGGGATGGGCCGCGTGCCAATGCTGGCCCATCGCCACCTGGGCACGCTGGACGCTCCGCCGGTTCAATTCCCAGTAGGCATGCAGCCAATACGGATCGCGGACCATCACCACCAGCCGATCCTTGAGACGACCGTTCGTCTCGCCCACGGCTCGGAATGCCAAGTCCTTGGCCTCGGCCAAACGGGCTTTGATTTGTTGTAAGCGTCGCTCGGCATGAACGCTGAGCGGCTTCTTTTCCGGCAGTGCCTTTTCTAACGTTGTCGATGGAGCGACCGCATTGCCGTTGGTTGCAGTTCCAATGACCGTGCCCCTAGGAAGACCGTGTACGCCGACTGCCGCAACCTTTCCGTTAGAAGCTGGCTTTCGTTGTCCGTTGGATGCGGCATGCCCATTGGTTGAATGGCCATTCTTGATCGCAGATGTCGCCGTTTTGGTGCCTATCGCTTTAACTGCCGTTGTTTTGACGGTGGGCAAAGAGGGTGCCATGCGCCGAGATGCAGCCTTCTTAGCCTGCTTTACCAAGGCACGCACCAATTCCTCTTTGCGCATCGCGTGCCAGCCCAGAACCTTCTTTTTCCTGGCCATCTCCGCCAGCTCTTTGACGGTTCGCGATTTGAGACTGATTGCGCTGATCACAGAACATCCTCCGGTACACTTTAAGCCGCGCTGACCCAGGACGACAACTCGACTACCATGAATTATACAAAGGCAGCCCCGCTTACGCAATCGGTGGGCCATGATTGGCCATCAACATTCGGCCCACGTACAATCCATAACGTGCTTTGTAACAATGGCTTGCGCCATTGTTTGCATTTTTAACACGCGAAAGAAAAGTTTGTGTACCCCCTCTCTGTAATGGGTGTATTTGGTATGTGAAAAGTCGCCAGTCAGGCGGTTGGTTATAAAACAGGGGTTATAAATTAGAGCAAAGTTAATCTGGGGTTAACCATCGGATTCCCCTCCCATTTATAACCCCAAATTCAGAACCAAAAAAGAAGTGGTTGACATCTCGCGATTCGCTAAATAGAGTGGTTGTGTGACGGATTCTCCCGACGATTCCCCTGACGACCAACCGCCAATGGCCAAGGCGATGGTTTGGACCAGTCGCCTAACCGGGATCGGACTGGAAATGTCGCTGCCCGCTTTGGCCGGTTACTGGCTCGATGGCCGTTGGGGCATGACGCCCATTTTTGTCACGACCGGGGCAATCCTCGGTTTTGCTGTTGGAATGCTGCATGTCCTGCAACTCGCGAGAGCGGGAGCGACGAAAACGTAAATGCAGTCTTCATCGAAAGCAATCCTTCTGACGCGGATGGCAACACTCGCAGCCATTTTACTGGCAGCGGGCTGCATCGTGCTTTCGATTGGGTGGTACCTCTATCGCTTGGAGTGCGGGTATTTGGCCGCAGTATCGGCAGTTGGTGTCTGTTTGGCGTCAGCATGCCTGGCGATGGCAGTTTGCAGCCGGTTCCAGGGGCCGGAAAACATAGTGACAGTTTTGTTGATTGGCATGGCACTCCGCATGGGAATTCCGCTTGCAGCCGCAATTATTGCAAGAATCTTTGGCGGACCACTAGCCAATTCGTTCTTTCTCAATTATCTTATTGTGTTTTACCCCGTAACCCTTGCGGCCGAGACGTGGCTCTCACTTCCGCAGGGCCGGAAAAACGATTCCTCGGCAGAAGATTTCGCCCGCTGAGTCATGGACTATCAAGAACTAGCAAATCACGTTTGCGACGGGGAGGCATTCCACTTTCCTCGGCAGTGGCACGTCCACATGCCGTCGGTGCTTGGCTTCCAGTTGACGAAGTTCATGGTGCTGGAATTAGTCGCGGCAGGTCTGATGATCGCCGTCTTCATGTGGATGGCCAAGCGGGTGCGGAATGGAGGCCCTCCCAAAGGTGTTCTTTGGAACCTGCTGGAAGTGATGCTCGTCTATATTCGCGACGAGGTCGCGCGGCCATCCATCGGCAAGCACGATGCGAATAAGTATTTGCCGTTTCTTTGGAACATGTTCTTTTTTACTTTGTTTTGCAACTTGCTGGGGATATTGCCTTGGTCCGGCTCACCGACGGGATCGTTAGCCGTGACGACCGCCTTGGCCTTGATAACTTTCAGCGTCGTGGTGGGGACCGGTTTGGGCAAATTTGGCCCTGTCGGTTACCTCAAGAGCTTGGTGCCGCACATGGACCTGCCTAAGCCGATTGCGATCGTATTGCTGCCGATGATCTTCTTAATTGAGTTTTTTGGGCTGTTTATCCGCCATGCCGTGTTGGCCGTTCGTCTTTTGGCGAATATGTTCGCCGGGCATATGGTTTTGGCGGTAATTTTAAGTTTTATTGCATCCACGGTCCAATTGGGGATCGTCGGTTGGACGGGCATCACTGTGGCAAGCGTTTTCGCTTCGGTTGCTTTGACGTTGCTCGAATTGTTCGTGGCTTTCCTACAGGCTTACATTTTCACCTTTTTGTCCGCAATTTTTATCGGCATGACGGTCCATCCGCACTAGCGCGGTGCGGGCGGAATGCCGGAAAAACCATTTCAGAGGAGTTGAGTTCCGTGTTCAAGTTTGCCAAGATTGCGTTGTTGGTTATCGTTGTGTCGGCGCTTGCGATCCCGGCCTTCGCTCAAGATAAGAAGTCCGACGCGGGTGCTGCCGCCGCTGGGGCCGCGAATGCCCCAGCGCTCATCGGTAGTGCGGTTGGTGCCGGCCTAGTGATCGTTGGCGTCGGCATTGGCATCGGCAAGATCGGCGGTTCGGCCGTGGAGAGCATTGCTCGCCAGCCCGAGGTCGTCGGCAACATCCAGACGGCGATGATTATTTCGGCCGCACTTATCGAAGGTATCGCCTTCTTCGCTCTGATTATCTGTTTAATTAAGTGAGGCGTGCGGTTCGCCGGAAAAGTTCCGAGCAAACTTCCGTATTGAGGCATCGAGAAATGATCCAGTTGACGCGATTGGCTTCCGTGGCACTATTGATGGGCGCAGTCCTACTGGCTGCCGCCGCGCCTACTTGGGCCGAGGCTGCCCCGACTGAAGGCGGTTCCGCGAGCGGAGAAAAAGAGACGCACGCCGAAGGTGGGAAGGGTGGCGCGGAACTCCTCAATCCGGTCAACGAATTCCGCACGGACTTGGCGATTTGGACCCTCGTGGTCTTCCTCGCGGTACTTGCCGTTTTGCGAATGACGGCTTGGGGGCCAATCTCCGAAGGTTTGCAGAAGCGCGAAGATGACATTGCCGCTCAGATTACCGGTGCCGAGCGCAAGCACGAGGAAGCCAAACAGTTGCTCTCCGAACACGAAAAGAAGATTTCTGCCGCGCACGAGGAAGTTCGTGGCATTATCGACCAGGGCCGTCGCGATGCGGAGAGCCTCGGTCAGCAATTGCTGACGAAAGCCCGTGAGGAGGCTGCCCTGGAGCGCGAGCGTTCCGCACAACAGATCGAGTCGGCGACCAATCTGGCCTTAAAGGAATTGGCCGAGAAGAGTGCCGCGCTGGCGGTCGATTTAGCGGGCAAAATTGTCGGCACGCAACTCAAGCCAGCCGATCACGCCGTCTTGATCAACAAAGCAGTGGCGGAATTTTCCGCTGCCAATCAAGTCGCGACCAACGGAAAATCCAAGGCGTAAGGGCATATCGGTCAATGGATGAATCCGCAGATAGTATTGCACGCGATGCCAATGTCGCCGCCCGACTCTCGCCCGATGTGGGCCAGGAGCAGGTGGGCGATATTTATGGTCGCGCGCTGGTTGCGGCAACGGAAAAGGCGGGGCAGACGGCCGACGTGCTCGATGCGCTTGATGCCATCGTCGAGGAGGTCTTCGCCCAGAATCCCAAGCTGGAATCGGTGTTGGGCTCGCTCTTGGTCAGTCACGACGAAAAGGTCGTGCTGCTCGATCGAGTTTTTGGCGGTCGAATTTCCCCGTTGTTGCTCAACTTCCTTAAAGTTGTGTCGCAGCATGGCCGGCTCGATTGCCTTCGCGGCATCCAGCGGCAGGCCCGCAAGATTTACGAAAAGATTCAGGAACGCCTCCGCGTTCGCGTGACGACGGCCGTAGCGGTCGATGCGTCGCAAGTCGATCAAATGGCTCATTCGCTCGGCGTTTCGCTGGGCAAGGAGCCGATTTTGGAGATGGTCGTCGATCCGGCGTTGATCGGCGGCGTCGTTCTCCGCATTGGCGATTCCGTCTACGACGGCTCCATCGCCAACCAATTGCAAACCATGCGCCAGCAGATGATTGATAGGAGTGTCCATGAGATTCAAAGCCGACGAGATCGCTTCCGTCATCCAGCAGGAAGTTGAACATTTCGAGTCCCGCATTGACGTTCGCGAAGTCGGTCGTGTGATCGAAGTCGGCGACGGCATCGCCCGTGTCTACGGGCTGTCGAACGTCATGGCCGGAGAAATGGTTCAGTTTCCCGGTGGTGTGTTCGGGCTTGCCTTCAACCTCGAAGAGAGTTCGGTAGGCGTCATTATTCTTGGCGACTACCTGAAAATCCAAGAGGGCGACGAGGTGTGCAGCACCGGCCGCTTGCTCAGCGTGCCCGTTGGCGACGCCGTGCTGGGCCGCGTACTCGACCCCTTGGGCAACCCCCTCGACGGCGGCCCCCCGGTCCTGACTACCGAACGCCGCCAAGTCGAAAGCATGGCACCGGGTGTTGCCGGACGCCAACCGGTGCGGCAACCGTTGCAAACCGGTATCAAGGCCGTTGACGCCATGACGCCGATCGGTCGCGGGCAACGCGAATTGATCATCGGCGACCGCCGTACGGGCAAGACGGCCATCTGCATCGATACGATCATCAATCAAAAGGCTTCCGGCGTGAAGTGCTTTTACGTGGCGGTCGGTCAGAAGGAATCGAACGTCGCGTCGATTGTGGAAATCCTTCGCCGCAACGGCGCGATGGACTACACGACCGTGGTAGTGGCCGGTGCCAGCGATCCAGCACCGCTGCAATACGTGGCTCCTTATGCCGGTTGCGCGATGGCCGAGTACTTCATGTACAAGGGTCAAGACGCGCTGATTGTGTACGACGACCTTTCCAAGCAGGCCCAAGCCTATCGGCAGCTTTCGCTTTTGATGCGTCGTCCGCCGGGCCGCGAGGCCTACCCCGGCGACGTGTTCTACGCCCACAGCCGCTTGCTGGAGCGCGCGGCCAAGTTGAGCGATGCGCTGGGCGGCGGTTCGCTCACGGCCCTGCCGATTGTGGAAACGCTGGAAGGTGAAGTTTCGGCCTATATTCCCACAAACGTTATTTCCATCACGGACGGCCAGATTTACTTGCAGCCCGACTTATTCTTCTCGGGTCAGCGTCCTGCCATGAACGTCGGCATTTCGGTTTCCCGCGTGGGCGGTTCGGCCCAGGTGCCGGCCATGAAGAGGGTCGCCGGCGGTCTGCGTTTGGACTTGGCCGCCTTCCGCGAACTGGAAGCCTTTGCCCAGTTGGGAACGGACGTCGATGCCGATACGCAGAAGAGTCTCGATCGCGGCTACCGCATGACGGAATTGCTCAAGCAGGGCCTCTACAAGCCAATGTCGGTCATCGACCAGGTCTTGAGTCTTTACGCCGGCTCGAAGGGCTACTTGGATAAAGTGCCCATCAAGGATGTCCACGCATGGGAAAGCGGTTTCTTGCAGTTCGTGCGCGAGCAAAGGCAGGCCCTTTACAAGAAGCTGACCGATAGCAACAAGTTGGACGACGATTCGATCAAAGAGATCGAGACGGCAATTGCGGATTTTCAGAAGAGCTTTGCGGCAACAAAGAGTGCGGTGAGGGCTTAGAAAAAATTTGACGATACCGTTTATTTGAATTCGATTTGAGATCAGCAACCTACGTCCATACCCGCCGCAATCGGCGGACTTTTAGCGACCAGCCTTAACCGGCCACCGACAACCGAATACTGACAACCCACTTAAATGGCCAAAGCCCGAGCACTCGATCGCCGCCGCAAGTCCATCCGCAGTATCCGTAAGATTACGCGGACGATGGAGTTGATCTCCACTGCGCGGTTCCGTAAGGCGATGGACCGCGCCGTGGCCGCCTCCGCCTATACCAAGCGCATCATGTCGCTCGTCGGTCACCTCTCCACGGCCGGCTTGGAGGTCCATCATCCATTATTGGAGCCTCATGCCGAGACATCGCGTGCCGGCTTGTTGGTTATATCGGCCAATCGCGGGCTGTGCGGCGGATACAATTCGAGCATTATGCGACAGGGGTTTGCTCAATATAAACTGTTGAAGGCCGATGTACCGAACGTGAGCCTGGAGATTGTCGGCAAGCGGGGCATCTCGGCCTTCCGCTTCCGTAAGTATGAAATTGCGGAGCGGTTCACGCATTTTGAAGACAAGCCGACGTTTGCCGAAGTCGAGGTGCTGGCGAATCGCTATTTAGAACTCTATCGAACGGGCAAGCTCGATCGGCTGGATGTGGTCTACACAAAGTTTGAAAGCCTCGGCCGGCAACGGGCCGTCGTGGAAACACTGCTTCCGCTGGGCCAATTGGAGAGCGCACCGGCGGGAACCAAGGGCGGCAGTCGCGAAGATTCCCACGTCCAATACGAATTGCTGCCGACGGCGGCGAGCATCGTCGACGAGGTCGTCCCGGCCAGTTTTAAGGTCAAGCTCTTCAAGTGCTTCCTGGATGCGGCCGTGAGCGAGCAGATCGCACGCCGCGTGGCGATGAAGAACGCTACCGAGAACGCCGGCGAGATGATCGGCAGCCTGTCGATTGCCTACAACCGAGCGCGGCAGTCGCAGATTACCGGCGAGCTTTTGGAAATTATCGGCGGTGCTGAGGCACTAAACAAGTAACCTGCAATTTGCAATTCTCAATTTGTCATTGAATTAAATATGTCCACCACTTTAACCCAGCCCGCCCCCGCTTCCACCCATGCCGGCCGCGTGACGCAAGTCATCGGCTCGACGTTCGATGCGGAGTTTCCCGACAACTTCCTGCCGGCGATTTACAACGCCGTGCTCATCGAGGCCGAAGAGAAGGGCGTAAAAATCCGCCTCACCGGCGAGGTCCAGGCCCAACTCGGAGGCGGCCGCGTCCGTTGCGTCGCCTTGGGCAGCACGGACGGCATGGTCCGAGGCATGTCCTGCGTCGATACCGGTGCCCCCGTGTGCGTGCCGGTCGGCAAGTGTACGCTCGGTCGCGTCTTCAATCTGCTGGGCGAGCCGATCGACGATCGCGGCCCGGTCGATGCGGAAGAACGTTGGCCAATCCACCGCGACGCCCCTGCCATGGAAAATCTTTCCACCAAGACGGAAGTTTTTGAAACCGGCATCAAGGTGATCGACCTGCTGACGCCATTCGTTCGCGGCGGCAAGGCCGGTCTATTCGGCGGGGCCGGTCTCGGCAAGACGGTCATTCTTCAAGAACTGATCGCTCGTATCGCCTCGGCCCACGGCGGTTCGTCCGTGTTTGCCGGCGTCGGCGAACGAACGCGCGAAGGGAACGACCTTTGGCTGGAAATGCAACACGCCAAAATCGGCAATACGGGCCGCAGCGTCCTCGACCAGACCTGCATGGTCTTCGGCCAGATGAATGAGCCGCCAGGTGCTCGTCTCCGCGTAGCCTTGTCGGCATTGACGATGGCCGAATACTTCCGCGACTCGACCGGCTCCGACGTGTTGCTGTTCATCGACAACATCTTCCGCTTTTCGCAGGCGGGCAGTGAAGTTTCTGCCCTCTTGGGTCGTATGCCTTCGGCGGTCGGATATCAGCCGACGCTGGCCACGGAAATGGGCCAGTTGCAAGAACGCATCACTTCGACGAATCGCGGGGCCATCACCTCCGTTCAGGCAGTCTATGTGCCCGCCGACGATCCGACAGACCCCGCCCCCGCGACGGCCTTCGGCCAGTTGGACGCCTTCATTTACCTAGAGCGTTCGATTTCTGAAAAGGGCATCTATCCGGCCGTCGATCCGTTGGCGTCATCGAGCCGAGTACTCGATCCACAATACGTGGGCGACCGGCATTACGACTGCGCCCGGCGGGTGCAGACGACCTTGCAGCGATATCGCGAGTTGCAGGACATCATCGCCATCTTGGGCGTCGACGAGTTGAGCGAGCCGGACAAGCTGATCGTGCATCGTGCCCGCCGCATGGAGCGATTCCTCTCGCAGCCGTTCCTCGTTGCCGAGGACTTCACCGGCAAGCCGGGCGAGATCACGCCGTTGAGCGAAACGATCCGCAGCTTTGAGGAAATCGCCGATGGCAAGTGGGACCATCTGCCCGAGCGGGCCTTCATGTATGTCGGCGTGATCGAGCAGGCGGAAGCGCAGGCGAAGAAGCTGGCCGCGGAAGCCAAATAAGGGAATCCTATGGCCGAATTACATTGTATCGTTGTAACGCCCGAGAAGACCGTCCGCGACGAGCCGGCCGAATTTGTCACCGTGACGCTCTTCGACGGCGAACTCGGCATCGCCCCAGGGCACTCCCCGCTCATCGGGCGGCTGGGCTACGGTGAGATGCGAGTTCGCCACGGCCAAAGCACGACTCGCTTCTACATCGAGGGCGGATTTGTCGAGGTCGAGAACAACGTCGTCTCGGTTTTAACCAATCGAGCCGTAGCCGCCGACAAGATCGACATCGCCGCCGCCCAGCAGCAACTCGATACGGCGACGGCCCAAGAGGCCAAGACGCCGGAGCGACAGGCGGCGATTGACCAAGCCCGTGCCCAATTGCAAATGGCCCGCCGCGCGTAGACAAGTGGCCCACCGCGCTTGACACTACCCTTAAAAGACCCTACAAAGACGGCCGTTCCCGCGGCTTCATCTCGCCATAGTCGCGCCGCACGCTTCGCTCGCTAAGCTCATCGAACCGCTCGACGGTCCAGACGTAGAGTATCACCGTGGCGAAGAAATAGCCAATCAGGCCCAATACGTAGGCCACGATGAATGTTCCTGAACGATCCCGCGACCAAACCTCAGCGTTGAAGAGTCCAGGAACGGCAACCAGGAACGGCATACAAGGCGCAAGTCCGACCAGAAGGCCTTGCTCCGACCCATGCGCGCCGATCTCCGCCAGCGGGCAGCAGAAGGCCAGATAGCCTCCGCCGACAAATAGGCCGATCGCTAGGGCGGTGCCCAAGGAGCGGAGAGAATTCTTGGATCGCAGCGACACGTGGACTCCCAGGATCGCCACAAAGGCCACTAAAATTGCGAAGATCAAAAGCGTGAAGCCGATCGCCACAAGAAATTCCGGTCTCAACGTCAATGCCGGTAACCAAATTACGGCAAGCGTGAAAAGCACTCCGCGCAGTGCCCAGAAATTCCCCAGGAATTTTCCCCATACAATATCGCGAGCGTCCAGCGGCGTGCTAATCAGCGAGTCCCAGCAGTCGCGTTCCTTCTCGGAGGTGATCGATCCGGCGGCCCGAGCCGTCACCAGCAACAAGCCGCCACAACAAAGCAGAGTCGCCATGCAGGTCGCATAGCCGCAATAATAGTTTCCGCTCTCGCGGCGATATGCGCCTAGTGCCTTGTCCAAGCTAAAAGTTTGGGTTGCCCCACCTGATTTTCACGGTGTTCCAACGATTTCGCGATCAGCCCAACCCAACAATTAAGGCTGGACAAGGCACTAGGTTAGTCTGTAACGACTCGTAGTAGACGTAGGCGGTGATTGAGCAAACGACCAAAAGAACAACGGCCAGCAAAACGTAGCCGAGCATTCCCACGCGCGACGCCGAACCGTCTGCGTACATTTCCTTCCAAAGCATGGGATTGTCCCCGAGCGGGCGACGGAACCATTGCCCACGCCGCCGCGCCTTCCGAACCGGCGTCGCCGATTGCTTTAGGTGTATTCGCCGCATGACCCACGCTGCCCTGCCGAGAACCAGCACAGCAAAAAGCAACTGGTTCCGCACCAACTGGCCGATCATCGTCCAAGGTTCGATCGCAGGGATCCAGGGACTCTGGCCGGTATATATTTCCATGAACGTGAAGATCGGGTTCGCGCGGACCACTTGTTCATGGATCGGACGCATCCAAGCGTAGTAGGGTGTCGACAAAAAGGTAAAGGCTGCCAGCGGCATCACCAGCAGCACAAAGAAGACCAGATAGGCGCGGATCACCGCGTCGCGCGCCCGAGCCGTATAGATGGAAACGGCAATCGAAATCATCGTGACGGAAAGGATCGTGCTCAGCGTGATAATCGTCAAAGCGATCAGCAACTGGGGCGCGATACCGCCCAACAACATCGCCAGCGACAGCACCGGCACGCCGCCGAGGACTAGGTAGAGCAATTGCATCACCCGTCCGCCCAGCTTGCCGACGATGATCTCCATGCTGCTCAAAGGAGATGCGTAGAGATATTCGATTGTCCGCCGTTCGCGTTCCTGCGCGATCGTGCCGGCCGCCATCACGGGGCCAATCAGCAGCACCGCCATCAATTGCACGACGGCAAACTCGCCGAAGAAGGCCCCCGTGAAGCGGGCCACCGCGTTGATGTCGTTAATTTCGACCGTATTGCCGATGAGCGATGCACTATGTGCGACGTACAGCGCAAACAGCAAAGCAACCGCATAGAACGCGCGGAGGGCGAAATACCGTTTCCGCCGCGAGGTGGTGATCAGATCGACCGCCAGAATCGGCCCCGGCCAGATGCGCAGGTTGCTGAGAAATTGTCGTACGGCCGCCATGCTAAATGTCTTTCAATCTCGCCGTCATTCCAACCGTCCCATTCAATCGCCGATGAACTGGCTGATGCCTTCGCGGTCGAATAGGATCGGGAAACCGCCGGGGCGACATAAATCGCCACTCCGCCCCTACGACAAGTGCCTCGCGATGGTCCACCTCCAAGCGATCGCCCTCCACGAGGGCTACGGGTAAGAGGGCCGAAAGGGGCCCGTGTTTTGAACGCCGCGAGTTGATTCCCAGCAAGGGGCCAAGTGAACGACTACCGAGCCATTATATTTGACCGGCCGCGAATGGGCAATTGCAGCATAAAGGCAACTCGAATAACAAAATCCGAGCCGCCAGGGAGAATGCCCTCAGCTCCGCCTCTCGCCATCAAGTAGCGAGGGCAGGGATGAAATCGAGATACGTCGCGGTCGCTCCTAGGCTACAATGGAAGCCATGACGAACGAACCGAATGCCCCCGCCACGTTGGACCTGATTGCCACCAGCACCTTTGGACTGGAAGCCGTCGTCGCCCGCGAACTTAAAAATCTCGGCTACGAACCCAAGATCATTCAGCCGGGGCGAGTGCTTTTCTCCGGCACGGAAACCGATATCTGCTCTGCAAACCTCTGGTTGCGGACGGCCGACCGGGTTCTATTGCGCCTCGGCACGTTCGACGCCGACGACTTCGGCAAGCTCTTCGATCGCACCCGCTCGCTGCCCTGGGAGACTTGGATTCCCGTGGAGGCAGAGTTCCCCGTTTCCGGCAGGTCGGTCAAGTCGCAGCTTTCCAGCGTACCGGCGTGTCAAAAGATCGTGAAGAAGGCAATCGTCGAACGGCTCAAAGCCGCTTATGGCGTCGACTGGTTCGCCGAGACCGGCCCCAAGTATTCCATCGAAGTGGCTTTGCTCGATAACTTGGCGACGCTGACGCTCGATACCAGCGGCCCCGGCCTGCACAAACGAGGATACCGCCCCCTGACGAGCAAGGCCCCCCTGAAAGAAACGCTCGCCGCTGCGATGATCCAACTCAGCGTCTGGCGTCCCGATCGGCCGTTGATCGATCCCTTTTGCGGCTCGGGCACGATTCCCATCGAGGCCGCACTCATCGGCCGCAACATTGCACCGGGGTTGCAGCGCACGTTTGCCGCCGAGGCGTGGCCGCGCGTTGGGCCGGCACTTTGGGAAGCTGCTCGCGAACGGGCTCGATCGAAGGCGTTGCCGAGTTTGCCCGTCCGCATCATGGGGACCGACGCCGATGAGGAATCGTTGAGCCTCGCCCGATATCATGCGGGGAAGGCCGGCGTGGCCGACGACCTTCACTTCCAGCAGCGGACCTTTGCCGAACTGACGAGCAAGCAGCAGCACGGCTGCATAATTTGCAATCCGCCCTACGGCGAGCGGATGGGCGAATCGGCAGAGGCCCTGGCGATCCACCGCGCCATGCCCGATGTCTTCCGCAGGCTGAAGTCGTGGTCGTTCTACGTACTCACCGCACTAAGCGACTTCGAGACGGTGATCGGCCAATCGGCCACGCGACGGCGGAAACTGTACAATGGACGGATTGAGTGTACCTACTATCAGTTCCTCGGGCCGAAACCGGAGAGGAAGGGGGATGGCGAAAGGCGGAAGGCGGAAGACGCCGCCGCGATTGAAACGGCAAGCGAAACCGGTCGCGAAGATCAACCGCTCGAATCCAACGCGTCAATCGGATCCAGCAGCCCCCCTCCATCCCCCATCTCCCTTCCACCTTCCCCGCTCCCCACTCCCCATTCCGCCATCCGCCATCCCCCTTCCCAAGTTTTCGGCGGGCTATCCGACAAAACCCGCGAGCAGGCGGAAATCTTTCGCGTGCGGCTCACGAAGCGGGCCAAGCACCTGCGCCGTTGGCCGACGAAGATGGGCATTACCTGCTATCGCCTTTATGAAGCCGACGTCCCCGAGATACCGCTGGTAGTCGATCGCTATGAAGACTGCCTGCACATCGCCGAGTTCTCTCGCCCTTGCGATCGTACGCCGGCCGAACATGGCGACTGGCTCGATTTGATGAAGCGGACGGCGGCTGAGGTCGTGGAAGTGCCGGTCCAAAACGTCTTCGTTAAGAAGCGCGAACGGCAGCGCGGCAGCGACCAGTACGAACGGATGGGCGACCAGCATCGCACGTTCATCGCCCAAGAAGGCGGATTGAAATTCGAGGTCAATCTTTCCGACTATCTCGACACGGGCCTATTCATCGACCACCGCATCACGCGCGGCATGGTCCGCGAGGCGGCGGTCGGCAAGCGGTTCTTGAACATGTTCGCCTACACCGGTTCGTTCAGCGTCTATGCGGCGTCCGGCGGCGCGCTTTCGACGGTGACGGTTGACCTCTCGAACACCTATCTCGATTGGGCCGAGCGAAACATGGCCCTCAACGGCTTCCAAGGGACCGACCACCAGTTCGTCCGCGACGACGCCATGCACTTCCTACAAGGCCACGGCCGCAAGGGGGCCTTCGATCTGGCCGTGGTCGACGCGCCGACATTTTCCAATAGCAAGAGTCTGGAAGACTATTGGGACATCCAACGCAACCACGTTGAACTACTCAACAGGCTCGTGGAACTTATCGCACCCGGCGGAACGATCTTCTTCTCGACCAACTTCCGCCGTTTCAAGCTGGCCGAGGCAGAGTTGCACGGCCTGACGATTCGCGAGATCAGCCGGCAGACCGTCCCCGCCGACTTCCGCAACCGCCGAATTCACCGCTGCTGGCGGATGGTTTGCAATCGGTGACGAGAACCCGTACGAGGTCGAAACGGGGACGCATCTAGTTACATCCGCGCGGACTTCTCGGCGGCGGAGGTCGTGGACTGAGGGGATACTGAGGGGATATTGGCGATTTCGGGCATTTCGGTCTGCCTCCCGGTCTGGGATGGCTGCGAGGGCCATTCGTGAAACCAGCCAGCGACATCCGTTTCCTGATTCTGACTATTTTCGCACGCGGCCGTGCCGTCCACAATCAGGGCCCGTGCGAACCGGAGCGAACGGAAATTCCATCGATTCCGGGGGCTATTGTCGCATTGCAGGCTTTGCTAAACTTGGGATTCCGGCCAGTACTGCGAAAGAGTGATGCGAAATAACGCGAAGATTGACCGAATACGCACTTACGGCCGAAGCGGCAGAGACTCTTGGCGTATCCCAGAACACGCTTCGGGCATGGGGCGGGGCCGGCAAGATTTCCATGTACCGGAATCCGGCCAATGGCTATCGGCTGTTTCGGCACCCAACTGCTTTGCGATCAGGTGATCGGCCGTGCTCTGCGCCGGCAGTCCTACGACCTGAACGAAGAGGGGCTTTTCAATGTGGAATATGCCGACGTGTTCGGCATTCCGTTCGACTTCACCGCCAAGCCGGTTGTCGCCCCACCGCAACCGCCTCGCGAAACGATCCAGGTGAAGGCCTACTCGGCAGCCACGGCTGCTGGGCATTTGCGGAATTCACCGAGGTGTACGAAATCGAATCCGATTTCAAAGCAAAGGTCGAAGCGAAGTTCAACGCAATGGTTGCTAACAGCAGGGGAGAAGTGTGACTCATGAAAACATGACGACGGCATTTGAGTCTTGGAACCGGACGCTAACGCGTTCCGGCTGATCGTTTCAGAACGCAATGACGCCTCGCAACCAATCAGCCAGGGGGCGCAAGCCCAATGGCACTTACTTTGGTTTGTCGGGCGGCTCGTGTGGGGCGAGTTTCTTGCCCTGCTGCTGCATAAACTTCGTTGACTTGGGTCGGCGCGGGTGGGCGCGTCGCGGGTAACTTCGTCCAGG
>JANXOJ010000636.1 GCA_025353625.1 Planctomycetota bacterium
CGGCTCGCCGGCTCGACCGCATCGAGCAGGAAATGGAGCAGGCCGCCACGGCATTGCAACAGACGGAGCCGCTGGCCGTGGCGACTTTGGCCGACGCCTTGGCGGAATCCCGACGGCTGGCGATTGCCGCGGGGATGCGAATCGCCGGCAGCCAGATCGAGCAAAACCAGATCGGCCAGGTTGCTTCCGGGCACCTGGATATTCTACGAAACCTTCAGGAAGTACTCGACATCCTCACCAACAACCGTCGCCAGGAATTTAGTCGGACGATCGAGAAGCTCGAAGCGGCGGGCCGCGATCTCGATGCGTTGCGCTTGCGGCAGCAGGGCTTGCGGAATGAGATCGACAAAAAGGCAGACATCAAGCCGTTGGCGAACGAGCAAAAACAACTCGGCGACGAAAGCGGCCAGTTGGCGCGACGACTACAACGGCTGTTGGCCGAAGAGGCCGGGCAGGTCACCGAAAAGGCGGCGGAGCAGATGAATCGGGGCGCAATCGCCGCCGCGCAAGGCGCTGCCAAGGAGGCTGGCCTACATGCCAAGGATGCGGAAGATTCGCTCGGCGATGCGGCCCAGCGGCTTCGCGTCAGAAAGTTCCAATTGCAATCGCAATTGGCGATGGAACAATTCGCGCGGCTCGAAGACACCATCAAGCACCTTCGTCGACAGGAGCAAAAGATTCTCGACGAGACCCGCGATTTTGACGCGCTGGCTCGTGCCGGGGAGCTAAGCCGCGAGCAAGTCTCCGGCCTTCGCGAGTTGACCCGTCAGCAGGAGCTATTGCACGACGAAGCGACCCGACTCGCAAAGTCGCTCGACGCCGCAAGCGTCTTCCGCGTCGCGATCTCGGCGGTAACGACCGACATGGGCCGCGCGTCCGCGATGCTCGACCGGAGGCAGACGGGCCTCCCGGTCCAGCAAGCCGAGCAAGATGTTATTGCCCGATTGGCTTTGACCCTCAAGGCGATCGAGCCTGAAAAGCCAGACCCGGCGGCAGAAAACACCAATAGCAACAATAAACCAAGCGACGGCAAACCAAGCGATGGCGGGGCGAAGAAGTCGTCGCCTAGCGGAGCCGTGCCGCTGGCGGAGTTGAAACTGCTAAAGCTTTTGCAAGAGGATATGAACGCTCGCACTACACAGTTGCAGTCGGCTGCCGCCGGCGCGCCGCCGAGCGACGATCTTCAGCATCAATTCGATCGGCTTGCCGAAGAGCAGCGTCGCCTGGCCGAGCTAGCCATGAAACTTTTAGCACCGGAACAACCCGCAAACCCGAACGACCACAAGTAGGGTGGCATCCGACGCGAAGCCCCACCATCAACCGGGACTGTACCATGAAAAAGCTGTTTATACCTACGATTGCCGTGCTGTTGACGTTTATTGTCGCTCCCAGTGCCTTCGCGGACGTCGGCCCGTCCAAACCGCTACAAGCGATCGACAATCCACATCGCACCAGCCCCACCGACAAAGCAAGCGACGAGTACGATCGCGCGTTGCTTGGCGACCGAACGCCCGATCCTGAGGCGAGTGGCCGCACGGTTGAAGAAATGCAGCAGCGATTGCAGAAGGAACTTGGCGCGGCGGCCCAACGCGAGTCGGCTCCGAGTGAGGACGAGACTGCCAATCCCTTGCTGGAGGTTTCTCGCTCGATGCAGGATGCCGGCAAGCGGATCGGTCGAGGCCAAGCCGATGCCGTCACTCAGCACCTGCAACGTCAGATCGTCGCCGACCTCGAAAAGCTTATCGACCGTGCCCGCAAATCGGGAAACGGCAAAGGCGGATCGAACTCGCAAAATAGTCCTTCTCGCAAGCCGTCAGGATCGGACGCTGCGACAAAGCCGAAAGCAGGCAACCCAGGCCAGACACCTAGCGAAGGTGCGGCGAAAGAATCGAATCCCAATGCCCCGAAAGCAGCCGAGCCGAAGCGGGGCGAAGCCCTCGCCAAAGCGCGATTTGAGATACAAGAACTACTCCTGGAGCTTCCCGGCGATAAGCACGAGCAGATGCTCGAACTTCCCGGCGAAGAGTTCCTGCCCAAGTACGAATTGCAGATCGAGGATTATTTTCGTCGTTTGTCGGAAGACAAACCTGAGGGAGGGAACCCGCGATGAACAAAGTGGCCGCTTTCGCTTGGCTGGCCCTGCTCGGTTTTATATCCCCGGCATTTTCGCAAACTGCCGATCCGGAGAAATCGGCAGCCGAGATGATTACGCCCGCTTCGCAGCAGGCTATCGATCGAGGGCTGGAGTGGCTCGCCTCGCGGCAGAACGACGACGGCGGGTTCGGCAGCGGTGCGGTGCGCGGCAACGCTGCAATTAGCGCGCTCTGCGGAATGGCATTCATGTCTGGCGGAAGCACGCCCGGCCGGGGTTCGCACGGCATTCGCGTGCAGAAGACGATCGACTACTTGCTGGCCGCCGCCCAACCCAGCGGCTGCATCGCCGAGGCGAACGTCAGCGGTCGCGGCCCGATGTATAGCCACGGTTTCGCGACGTTGTTTCTTGCCGAGTGTTACGGCATGTCGCACCGCGATACCTTGCGCGAAAAACTTGCCGAAGCGGTCAAGCTAATTATCAATTCGCAGAATAAAGAGGGCGGTTGGCGATATTTTCCCAAGAAGGACGACGCCGATATTTCCGTGACCGTCTGCCAGGTGATGGCCCTGCGGGCCGCCCACAACGCGGGTATTTTCGTTCCGCACGAGACGGTCGAGCGCGCGGTGGACTACGTCAAGAAGTGCCAAAATGCCGATGGCGGATTCATGTATCAACTGGCCGCTGGCGGCGGAGAAAGCCGCTTTCCCCGCTCGGCCGCCGCGATCGTCGCCTTGAATAGCGCGGGCATCTACCGGGGAGCGGAGGTCGCCAAGGCCCTCGATTACCTCGACCAATCGCTCCCCCAGCCGGGCGTCGTCCGCCGCGACGAGAACTACGAATATGGCCAATATTATGCCGTGCAAGCGATGTGGCATGCCGGCGGAAAGCATTGGGCACGCTGGTATCCGGCCATCCGCGAAGAACTGATCGCCGCCCAGCGCACCGACGGCTCGTGGACATCGCCCAGTTGGGGCGCGGAGTACGCCACGGCTATGAGCCTCATCATCCTGCAAATGCCGGAAAATCAACTGCCGATTTTTCAGCGATAGCCATTGTCGCCCGCCGATTGAGTGGCCTGCCGCTACGCCGGCGGATGCACTTTAATTGGCCGAAAGAATGCTGCCAACCTCCTCATTTGAACGCTATAATAGATCGAAGGTATGCGCGATTATCGAGTTCGCGTAGAGCCACCAGAGAAAGAGCCGGAATGATGCGGAAAGCAATCTATTCATGGGCGGTATTGTTCGTCTGCACCGCATCCGTCGTTGCCCAGGTGCCGCGCGCCGTTGTCGCGAGCGGCGAATCATTTGCCGCGCGGCTAACGAGTGTTGATGCAGAAGGACGATTCGGCTTCGATGTCGCCGGAAAAGCTCGCACCGTGGCTGCGGTCGATTTGCTTTCCTGGGGGCAGCCGGTCGAAATCCGCAAGGGCCCCATCGTGTTGCTGGCCGACGGCGGATTGCTGACCGCCGACATCACCCGTGCGGATAAGGCATCCCTTGCGGCCGAATCGGACCTGCTCGGCGCGCTCAAGCTTCCGTTGGAATCGCTGTCCGGGATCGTCTTTCGCCCACCGCCGCGCCGCGACGATCTCGATGCCTTGCTCGACCGGGTTCTCCACGCTCGGGGGGAGTCGGATCGGCTGATTCTCGACAACGGCGACGAAGTAACCGGACTGATCGAGTTACTCGACGGAGATAAGCTGAAAGTGAAGGGTAACGTCGGCTTGTTGGAGGTTGCCCTCCGCCGCGTCGTGGCGGTGGTGTTCAACCCAGCCTTACGGCAAAAGGCGGCGGGCCAAGCGACCGCAACCTGGGTCGGACTTAGCGACGGTGCCCGGCTGCCGATAGCAAGGCTGAAACTCAACGGCGACCTGTTAAAACTGACGACCCAGGCCGGGGCTACCTGGAAGGCAACCGCAAAAGATATCGTCTTTGTCATGCCGCTGGCCGGCCGTGCCGTTTATCTTTCCGATATCCGGCCCAGCGATTACCGCTTTCTGCCCTATCTCGATTTGAAGTGGAACTACCAAGCCGACCGCAACGTGACCGGCGGGCTGCTGCGGTGCAGCGACCGGCTTTACCTGAAGGGGATCGGCGTCCATAGTGCCGCCGGATTGACCTACGAACTCGACCGGCCCTGGAGCCGCTTCGAGGCCGAAACGGGCATCGACGATTCGACCGCCGGGCGGGGAAGCGTCGGTTTCCGCGTCTTCGTCGATGGCAAGCAAACGTACGCAAGCGGCCCTGTTCGCGGCGGCGAAGCACCACGGCACGTATCGGTCGATCTGACTGGGGCCAAGCGGCTAAATCTCTTAGTTGACTATGGCGAAGCGGGCGACGTGATGGATCACGCCGATTGGCTGGAGGCGCGATTAGTCAAGTAGTTTTTCTTCGTTCCAACCGGTCCTCCGTGGGAACCAGGGGATTTGCAACCCACTCCCTATGCCCCAAACTTCCCCAGCCGATCTGCATGGGCCAAAAGCAGCGGCATGAGGTGCATGGCCTGGAACTGGCCCAAGCCACCCTTAACGCACTCGCTTTCGCCGAACGACTGGCAAGCATCCGTGCGCACGTTCTGGCCCGAGATCAGCACCGGCACCGGATGCCAACTGTGGCTCTTCATCTTAGCTGGCGTGCTGTGATCGCCGGTAACGGCTAGAACGGTTGGCTTCAAGGCCAGGACGCGCGGCACGATGGCATCGAACTGCTCGATCATCCGCGCCTTCTCGGCGAAGTTGCCATCTTCGCCGCGGCTGTCGGTGTACTTGAAGTGGACGAAGAAGAAATCGTAGTCGTTCCAGACTTTCTCCAGCAGATCGATTTCCTCAACCAGTGAGTGGGCATTGCCTATCAGTTCCATGCCGACCAGTTGGGCCAAGCCCTTGTACATCGGGTAGACGGCAATTGCCGCGGCCTTCAGTCCATAAACGTCTTCATAGCTCGGCAGATCGGGTGCATTGGCGAAGCCGCGCATCGTCAGACCGTTTGCCTTGGGCTGGCCGTGGAGCAGTTTCTCGGCCGCTTTGACGAACTGCTTGGCGAGTTCGGCCGTCCGCTGACTGCGGTCGTCGCGGGCCTTGGGGTCGAGCGGCGGCACGCCCGTCTTCTGCGGATCGGTGTCGGCCACATTGCCGCCCAAACCTTCGCCGCGAAAGATGACGCAGAAGCGATGCTCCTGGACCGGCTCAACGAAGACTTCAATGCCGGGAAGTTTCACTTCGCGGAGCTTGATCGCCAGCGGCGCGCTTTCCTCGCTGGGGATGCGGCTTGCGCGGCGGTCGGTGATGTTCCCAGTCGCATCGAGCGTGACAAAATTGCAACGCACGGCAACATCCGTCGGCCCCAGCTTGAAGCCAACTCCGGTTGCCTCCAAAGCTCCGCGTCCGATGAGGTATTTCAACGGATTGTAACCGAACAGCCCCAGATGCCCCGGCCCGCTGCCGGGGGTAATGCCAGGAGCGATGGGAATAGAACTTCCCAGTGTGCCGATCTTTGCCAAGGCGTCCAAATTCGGCGTCTTGGCGGCTTCCAGTTCCGTCGGCCCCCCCGGCTCCAGCGGCAATCCTCCCAGGCCGTCGGCCACGAGGAGGACAATTTTGGAGCTGTTTTTGATCTTTAGGTCGCGGATTAGATACTGAATGTCCAAGGTTGTAGTCCTCTGTTGGCTTTGGTGCGAGCTGAATTCCCCATTGATAGCGAAATCTACGGCAAAGACAAGTGGGGTGGGGGCGATACGCCAATTCTGGTCCTTCGTGCCACAGCTCCATCATGAATTCATTGAAGTCTTAATAATTGTGTGGCACGCTTCCAGCCCGTGGAGAGACACGGCCAAGATCGGCCG
>JANXOJ010000639.1 GCA_025353625.1 Planctomycetota bacterium
ACGAGCAGTCGCTGTCCGAGAAAGAGGACGAGCGAGACGAAGGCCCCTCCAGAAAGTGCGTTGAGCCAGGGGATGCGCGTTTTTGGCAGGACTTTATAGAGGATGCCAAAGAGCAGCGAGTTCATGACGGTATTGAAGAGAAACTGCCCCCAGTCCCAGGCGTCTGCCGCGCCGGGCAAGAGCGGCAGGATTTGGGAGCGAGCACCGGCGAGGATCACGTTGGCGACAAAGAGCGTCAGCAAGAGGCCGCCGACGGCCAGGAGCATGAGAAACGCCGAGAGCCGGTCGTACAAGACGGTCCAAACATAGCCCCGCCAGTTTTTTGGCGCGATGCCGTTGGTGCCCCAGATGCGGTCGAACATATAATCGAGTTGCAAAAAGACGACGATGGCGGCGGCGAGCAAAGCCGCTACGCCCAAGGGGCCGCCGAAACCGGCGTGCGATTTCACGCCACCGAGCAACATGTGCAGTTGATCGGCCAACCAGGGTCCGGCAATTTCTTTGACTCGATCGAGCAGCAGCGTTTGTGCATCGGCCGCCTGTTGCGATATCCGCAAGACAAAGCCCAAAATAGAGACCAGCACGAGGCAGAGTGGAAAGAGCGAAAAGGCCGCGTAATAGGCCATCGCCGCACTGAGCAAAAAGCCGTCGTCCGCCTGCCAGCCCTTCCAGGTATTGAGGAGAACGAGCAGTAAGCGATTCTTGAGCCAGTTCCGCATCGAGTTCCCCAAGGTACGTAAAGTATCGGACAGAATCCATCTGGCGGCCGACCTTCGGCTCACGCCGCAAGTTGCCTTGTTGGAAGCCAAAAAGCTCCGGCGGACGGTATGAGGCGTGGATGTGTGCCTTCTACGTTTGCCACGGTAACAAAAGGCAAGGAAACCGTCAATCGATACCATCGGGTTCCCAAACTCCGCAGGAACGAGGTGCTGATACCCGGCCCCTTGCCTTTACCCCCAGCTCCGTTCAAAATGGTGGTTTCCAACTCAATATCAAGCAGCAAAGAGATTCTCATGCCTAAGTGCGTTTTGGCCTATTCCGGCGGTTTAGATACTTCGGTCATCCTCGGTTGGCTCATGGAGGAGGGCTACGAGGTTCACGCGGTCTACGTCGATCTGGGGCAGCCCTGCGAAGACCGCGAGGCGATATTGAAAAAAGCCCGCGACATCGGTGCCCGCTCGTCGCAGATCATCGACGCCCAGGAGGAACTCTGTCGCGACTTCGCCTTCCCCGTCTTGCAGTGGCAAGCCAAGTACGAAGGCGTCTATCTCTTGGGCACTTCCATCGCCCGTCCGCTGATCTCGAAGGTCTGTCTGCAAGTGGCGCGCGATGTCGGGGCCGATGCCTATGCCCACGGTGCCACCGGCAAGGGAAACGACCAGTGCCGATTCCAGCTGGCTGCCGAGGCGCTCAGCCCGGCGATTCAGATCATTGCTCCCTGGCGGATCGAGAAGTTTCGCCAGCTCTTTCCGGGCCGCAGCCGGATGATCGAGTATTGCAACGAGCGGAACATCCCCGTCAAGGCGACCTCGACCAAACCCTACAGCAGCGACGAGAACTGCCTGCATATCAGTTACGAAGCGGGCAAGCTGGAAGACCTGAACGTCAACGGCGTTGAGCTGGTCGAGTTCGGCATGACGGTCTCGCCGCAAAAGGCCCCCGATAAATCGGAGCAGGTGACTATTTCCTTCGAGTCCGGCGTGCCGGTGAGCGTCAACGGCAAGAAGCTTGGGGCTTTCGATATTGTCGACGTGCTCAATCAGATTGGCGGCCGCAACGGCGTCGGGCGGATCGACATGGTCGAGAACCGCTTTGTCGGCATGAAGAGTCGCGGTGTCTACGAGTCCCCCGGCATGACGATCCTCTACACGGCCCATCGCCTCGTCGAGCAGTTGACCATCGACCGCGACCTCATGCACCTCCGCGACCGCCTGGCCCCGGAAGTGGCCGAGATGGTTTACTACGGCTTCTGGTATCATGCCAAATTGGACGCCCTGATGGCCTTCATCCGCCAAGCCCAGGAACCGGTGAGCGGCGAAGTGGTGCTGAATCTCTACAAAGGCAACATCGATGTCGCCGGCCGCAGCAGCCCGAACAACCTCTACGACGAAGGCATCGCCACGATGGAAGGGGGCGGCTCCTACAACCAGACGGACGCGGAGGGTTTCTTGCGGATCCAGGGCTTGCCGGGGCGAGTGCAAGGGAGGATGCGGGCGAGAAAGTATTGATCCCGGCGGAGTCGTTCGCACAGGCCCGCCTGCTATTATCGTGGCAGGCGGGACGCCTGTACCACAAAAAGCTGGACTTTGCAGTTCGCCTGGAACAAATAACGGTCGCACCTTCCCAATGAAGCAGTTGGCGGCATTCTCACGGTCCCACTAAAATTGACAAGCGGGGGCCATTTGAGTAAAAAGCATTCCCTTGAATACCGACAACGATAATCTAACTAAAGAATGAAAGCCGCTTCGGCAATCGACCCTCGAAGAGAATCGCGAAGTGATTCAATGCCTCCTTCCTTCTCCTTCCAACTTCAACATACGGACGCCAACTCGGCTGCGCGGCGGTCTACGTTTGTCACGCCGCATGGTCCGGTGGAAATGCCCGCGTTCATGCCCGTTGGCACGCTCGGAAGCGTGAAGGGGCTGGAGATCGAACAAATTCGCGGTAGCGGTGCCCAAATGGTGCTGAGCAATACTTATCACCTAGCTTTGCGGCCGGGGGAGGATGTTGTCGCGGAGTTGGGCGGCTTGCACGGCTTCATGGGCTGGGATGGCCCCATTCTGACCGATAGCGGCGGCTTTCAGATTTTCAGCCTCGCGCACATGTCGAAGGTCAACGAGCAGGAGGCCGTTTTCCGCTCGCATATCGATGGCCGATTGCTGGCCATCTCGCCGGAACGGGCGGTCGCCATCCAAGAAGCCCTGGGAAGCGATGTAGCCATGGTTCTCGATCACGTCGTCGAACTGCCCAACGTGCCGGAGGTGGTCCGCGATGCGATGGACCGAACCATCCGCTGGGCGGCCCGTTGCCGCGATGCGGCGCGACGCAGCGATCAGGCCCAATTCGCCATCGTGCAAGGTGGCCTCGATGCCGATCTTCGCGTGGAATGTGCCGATCAGCTTAAAAAGCTCGACTTTCCCGGCTACGCCGTGGGTGGCTTGAGCGTCGGCGAGGCCCCTAGCGAAATGTATCGAATTCTCGACGCCACGGTGCCTCAACTGCCCGTGGATCGACCGCGCTATTTGATGGGCGTTGGCCGACCGGAAGACCTCTTGGAAGCGGTCGCACGGGGCATCGATCTTTTCGATTGCGTAATGCCCACCCGCAACGGCCGCAATGCGATGGCCTTCACCGATGCCGGGCCGATCCGCTTGCGGAACCTGAAATTCGAGCGCGATCCGCGCCCCTTGGAGGAAAACTGCCCCTGCCCAGCCTGCCGCCGCAGCCGCGGTTATTTGCGGCACCTCTTCATGGCGGGAGAAATGCTCGGCCCGATCTTGCTTTCGATCCACAACTTGACCTACTACCAGCGGCTTCTTGCCGGGGCACGGGAAGCCATCGCCGCCGATCGGTTTGCCGCGTATCGCGCGGAGAAAATGTCGGGCTGGAGTACATCGGCCGATTCGGACGCGATTCCCCATACAATTGAACCTTAATCGGCAACCATTTGCTGTTCTCGATTCCGGGGCGAACTACGGAAAAAGGGGTCGGAACGATTCGTTGTCTCGAACCGCCTTGCGTGGCCTTCCACGAGGACGGATGGTCGAGTCAAGATTCAATTTCCCGCACGGACGATCGACCCAGCCGGACTCGCCGCAGGGCAGACCGGTCTGGTTACCGCGGCGAATGGCGGCCCATCCCGCCTCTTCGGGCATCGGATGCGGCGGCGTCACACGACTTTCACGGCGAAGGTTTCCAGCAGCGAGTTGGCACCCAGCGCCTTGACGGAAAGGCGAAACGACGCGCAGAAGTCCTCGAACGCCCGGAACTCGTGCTCCGCCATCCGCAGCGATCCGAGTTCGTCGAATACGATCACGTCGCCGGGGCGAATCCAGGGCGCAAGCTGCGATAGGACGTAGAGCGTCGAGGTGTAGAGGTCGGCGTCCATGTGGATTACCTTGCGGCGCTCCAGGCGATGTCCGGCCAGGAACGGCCGCAGCGTGTCCTGGAAGAGGCCGACGACGAATTCCAGGCGCGGATCGTCGATGGCGGGAATCTTACCACCCACGTCGAACGTGCCCGCCCGCGCGACGCCCCAATCCTCGGGCAGCCCCTCGAAGCAGTCGAAGCCGTAGAAGCGGGCCTCGGAACAGGCGACGTGCCCGCACCACCACCGCAGCGAGGCCCCGCGGTAGACGCCGAACTCCAGGTAGTCGATGGGCGCGTCGAGACCTTCAGCCCGGAGCACGCGGTCGTAGAGTGCCATGCGATCGCCACCGCAATCGATGGGCCCCTGCGACCGCAGCCAGGCCGACATCCGCGAAAGGGCCGCCAAGTTGCTGAACGAGCGCGCCAGCGACCGGGGCACGAGCCACCTCGCCGAGCGAAGCAGCCAGGGTCGAAACGCCTTCTTCAAGATGCCCTTCACGATCTGGTCTTTCCCCCTGGTCAAGTCGTAGCCCGTCGAGTCACAGCCCGTCGAGGCATGGCCCGGCACGTAGCATGGGCAGGCTCCCGGTAACCGTTCACGGAGTTCCTGCCTAGTCATACTTGCGTGAACCGCTCAGCGGCAAGCTGATAGCCATTGATCTTGATCGTGGAATTTCCACTTGTCAAGTGCGAGTGCCCACTTGCGCTCTGCAGGGTCGATCCGCTTTTCAATTTGTCTTGGACTCGGTTCATGCTTACCTCGCAGGCTCGTCGTCGCCTTCCC
>JANXOJ010000644.1 GCA_025353625.1 Planctomycetota bacterium
GTTCCCACACTCTGCGTGAAAACCGGCCGCGTTCGACGCTCCGCGTCGTGTTGTTACGTTACTCATGGCTACCTCCTTCGATCGTCGGTTCCACTGGCGGCGAAACCGGGGTCGCGACGGGCTTCGTCGTCCAATTCGTCCAAACCGAAGAAACTCCCCGTCCGAAGGCCACCGCACCGGCACGCGAGCGGAAGACAAAGACCACGAACCAAAGCAGCAGCACAATCATCACGGCAGCGGTCAACGTCCAATTTCGCACTTGAAGCGAAAGCGTTGGCAAAAAGACGCCCAACAGCACGAGGGCCACCATCAGCCCGGCCACGGCTAAGATGCGATAGGCGCAGGGCGTCCGAATCAGCAGCACGCCGCCGAGCAGCACGAAACCGAAGATAAGCGCCGCCAACGTGCGATGATCGAGCGTTCGCAAGGCGAGTTGCGTCTTGTCGTCGGGCCTAAGCGTGGAAAACACATACGCGCTGCCATCGGTGTGAAAAGTCGCAGCAGCACCCAACGCGCGAGGATTGCCTTCGCAAACGGCTTGTACTAGGCTATCGGGCGATTGGCGATTCTGAGGCACCCAGCGACCAAGGTAGCCGTTCCAATTCCAAAAATACTCTTCGCTCCACGGCCCGCTCGTGCCCAGCAAGTCCTCCGTCGCCGGCACGAAGGCACAAAGCTGGACCTTCTGCACGGCCGAGTCATCTGGAAAGGCGGGCAACGCCAAGGCACTGCCGCGCGGTGCCGTGTAGCGGACTTCCAAGACGAACGGCTCGTCCGGATTGGCGGCAACGAGCGGAATGAAAAGTGCCCCGCCCTGGCCCTTCTGCGAAGTGACCGGCTGCCCATTGAGGCGGAAGGGATCGGCATCGAGCGCGGCGTCTTTGGGAAGATCGAGCGATAGTCGCGGCCGCGCCGTGCGAATGTGATAAACGGCTTGCACGGAAATCTCACCGGCGGGCGTGAGGACCATGCGAGCGACCGCCTTGTCGATGCTCGTCCGCTTGACCTCCTCCAATTCGTACCGCGTCACGGTGACCGGCAGCGACCATTCATCCTGGAACTCAAACGCCCGAGCAGCCCCCGCCACCGGGCTCATAAGATCGTGCTGCGGATCGATGGGCCGCAAGCCTTTGATATCCTCCGACTCCTGGAAATCGAGCGTTTCGGCTTTGGCCAGCACGACCTGCCCCCAGGCCCGATCGACGTTGCGCGGCACAAAGCGCGGCACCAGCACGATGGACGATTTGCCCACATCGAGCTTTTCGAGCTTCGATTCCCAGGCTAGTTCAATCTGCCCTTCACCGAGCAGCTCGCTCTCGCCGCTAAAACTCCAAGCAACCATTTCCTTGGCCAGATCGGCGGGCGGCGGGTCGATGGTCTTTTCGCGGATATCCTGAGTCGTGTTCCGCAGTCCGGCGGCCACATCGGCGGGTACGTCGATGCGGATCGACTTCACGCCGCTGTATTGAATGTTGTAGTAGAAGGTGGCTTGATATTTGACGACGCCCTCTTCAATGCGGCCAACGAGCAGTTGCCGGATGGTCACGTAAGGCTTGCGGCGTTCGGCAGCTAGGCTGAGCTTAATCGGCTCTTGCGTAAACGTGAAGGCCAGCACCGGCCGCAATTCACCGTGCGTGCCGGTCGTCGCCGGTTTCGGAGTTTGCACCTCGGTCATACCTTCCAGGGCCTCCGCGAATGAAACGGCACGCAGCCCGTCGAGCTTGGCCGGGTTGACGCGAAGGCTTTCCGGGGCATGGATGATGAGCCGCCCGGTGGCTCGTTCGATGCTTCCCTTGGTTACCTGGGGCACCGGCAACTCGATCGCGGCCGACTTGCCCGTGGGCGTCAGCAGATTGGCTTCGTGCAGATCGCGCTGCAACTGCACGGCCAATGCGACGCGGCCCAGGGCCTTGCGCGAGAGGTTCACAACGAGGTGGCTTTTCTTGTCGCCTTCGAGGTGGTGCGAATCGACTTCGGCAGCCGCACAGGCGGTCGTAGGCGCCCCCGGCGCGGCGCTGCAATTCACGGCGCGGCCTTTGACTTGGCGAACTTCAAACCCTTCCGGTACGTCCAACTCCAGCTTGAAAACGCCCGACCGCTCGATCGTGAAGATGGCGGTCAGGTCGATCGTGAGCTTCTCCGGCTCCAGTCGGGCCTCGACGAGCGAATCGACGGTGATTCGCGGTTGCACTTCCTCGACGTTCATCTCCAACTCGAACGGCACGGCCGCATAGCGATAGGAAAAGGCCCAAACCGCCGAGCGAAGCGTCATCGGCAACTCGTTGGCATCGACTTGCAGCACGCCGGTGGCCCGAGCCGCTTCTGCCCGTAGGCCGGAACTAACTTGCGCCACAACAAAACCCTGCTGACGGCCAACGTTTAATGCCTTGATAACCGGCACCTTGACGACATCTTGCTTCTTTTGACCGACGATTTTTTCGAGTTCGACGACGACCGTTTGCGCCGCTTTGGCCGGCTCGAAAAGTTGCGCCGTAATTGTCTGCACGGTCGCTCCCGCACCGGCAGGCTCCACCGCCCATTGCCTCACATTGGGATCGAAGACGTTGACGACCTTGAAGTCGGAAGGCACCTCGATAGCGATCTGCTTGAGTTCCGCGCGGCTTATTGCATAAACGAGCGTCGCGCGGCTCCGCGTAATCCCTTCCTGAATCCAAACCTGTTGCTCGGTCTGAACGCTCGCCAAAGCCGTCAACCCGGTGGCACCTTCCGCCTTGGGCGTCCAATCAATCTGCACCGTGGGAGCCGACCCTACAAAAGCCAAAATCACCGTCTCCTCGACCTTTTTGTCATCCGCCTTCTTCGCCGGCTCGCTCGGCACTTCCGTCGCTGCAATCAGCGGATGCAAATTCACCTTCACTCCCGCCTGCGGGATGCGCACCTTCCAGCGGCTCACCGGTGCCTGCGGCGATTGGAACGCGACGCTATTCTGCCCCGGCGTGCGGTTGATCGCTCGGGCGTATTCCAAAATCAGCTCGACCTGCTCCGGCTGCTTGCCCTTCTTTTCAATTAATAGGCGATGATCTTGCCCCGCGCCGCCCAAGATGCGGGCCGGTTCGTTGCGGATTGTCGCCTTGACCAACGCCGCATCCGAAAGTCGAAGCGGAACTTCATGCCAGCCCTCGGTTAAGAGGTCAATCTTGATCTTTGCCGCGACCTGGACGACATCCTTGGCGACGACCGCCTCGTTCTCGATCTCAGTAATCACGGCCCCAACCGGCGGACGCGCCTCGGCCATCGGACGGTTCTTATCCTGGGCCGCCTTCCATAGCTCGTCGAATTTTTCATAAGGCAGAAAAACCCCCCGCCCGTGCTTCTCAAAGACTTGGCGAAGTTTTTCGTAGGGGATGTAAATATCCTGTTCGCGAAGCGAGCGGTCGGCCTTCGCATCGGCCCCGCCCTTGTCGGAATCTGCTGCTGCGGCCGGTTTTGAGGCATTGGGATCATCCTCGGCCCTGGCGATACTACCGACGAGCAACGCCGACGCGACGATGCCCAAAAAAAGCATGCGATTCAGGATATTCATAGCAGATCCTCGTTATTGAAACGGGCTCAAAAGTAAGCGTTGATTTTGCAGGAAAAGCCCAGGGGAACACAACGGCATTACGCCACGCGGGGGGGGGCGTCCGTAAAGTTGTATTACAATCTTATACCACATTCCACGCCCCTTTGACGTTTCTGCAAGACCGGAAGTTCCCGCACTTTGGGCGAATTATTCCGAAAGGGCGAGTGGTATTAGTTTGCCCGTTTACAAGGTTGCCGCAGGCACTTGGGGCTTGCGGTAGGCCATCGCGATCGTTCGGCACCGTTTCGCCCAAGTTTGAGGTGCGCGACCAGCCACTTTGGGAAACTCGCCAGACGCAACGAAAACTGTTTACCGCTTTTCGTAGAGGTCGTAGAGATCGAAGAGGGCCTCGCGGAGGTCGCCGCGACGCCGGGCGAGGCATTCGATCAAGTCGCTTCGCTGAATCAAGACGGCGAAACCTGCCTGAAGTCGCTCGACGACTTGCCATGCCCGCAGTAGGTCGATTGATGTGCGACAGACGTCCGGGAGACCGGCCGAATGGTGCGTGGTCACTACAAGTCCGACGCCCTGCCGACGGCAGAACCACTTCAGGCGGAGGCGGTTCCATGCGGAAAGCTGTTCAAATCCATCGATGGCCGCAACGGACGGGCTGCTACCGCGCAGACTTTTGAGGAAGAAGCGTGGAAGATTTCGGTCGTCGTCCGTCATCACCAGGAGATGAACGTCGCGACCGGCGGCCTGGATCGCCGGCCGCATTGCGGCCAAAAGCGTCGACTTGCCCGAGCCGTGCGGCCCGGTAATCTGGCCTCGCCATCGGTTCGCCGCGAGCGTGGCGACGAGTTGATCTAGGTTCGTCGTACCATCGAAGATGTAGTCGATGGTTCCGGGCCGCAGTCGGGCGGCGCAAAAGGGATTGGAAGCGGGGGTGGAAAGTTCTGAGGGACGCATTGGGTCAAAGCTGCACTTTTGGCGGTTTTATCGTCCATGCGTGGATCGCATTAAAAAAACAAAGGGGCAGAACTATTTGTTGTCTCGAACCTCCTTGCGCGGCCTTCCACGAAGACGGATGGTTGAGTCAAGATTCAATTTCCCGCACGGACGATCCCCAGCGGGACTTGCCGGAGGGCAGACCGGTCTGGTTATTGCGGCGACTGGCGGCCCATTTCGCCTCTTCGGGCATCGGATGGACGTAGGCCGACCCGTACCGGCGGCGCACCGCCGATCTTTGTCTAAGGTAAATAGTTCGTCTCCATCCCGACGAACTGGATCGACTGCCCTACCATCGCATCGTCGCTACGCGACGGTCTGATGCCGGTGCTTCAATCCACGGCGCAATAAAAAGTGTCGGCAACATCCTGGACGATTCATCCGGCCGGCCCGTGCCGGCTACTTTTCCAGTGCTGAAAAGAACATCAGATGCTGCCACGGCAAATCGTCGAACTGGCTTTCCAGCTTGAAACCGTTGGCGGGAAACTCCTTGAGGATTTGCTTCTTCGTCATCTTGTGTTCCGGCTTGATCGGCACGTTCGGATCCTCGCCACGAAATTCGACCAGGGCAATGCGGCCCTTGGGACTAAGTGATTTGCGGATCGCCTTGAGCATCGCCTCGGGCTTGGAGAATTCGTGATAAACGTCCACCATCAACATGAGGTCGATCGAGCCAGCGGGCAAGTGCGGATCATCCTCGCCGCCCAGCACCCGCTCGATATTTTCGAGCTTTCCATCCTTGGCACGTTTCTTGAGCAAGTCGAGCATTTCCTGCTGGATGTCAACCGCGTAGACCTTACCTTTAGCACCGGTGAGCCGCGCCAGTTTGAGCGTGTAGAACCCGTTTCCGCAGCCCATATCGCAAATGTTCTGGCCGGGCTGAACCTTGAGCTCCTTGAGGAGGCGGCGGCAATCCTCTTCACGTTGCCGCGACTCTCGCGTGAGCCAGTTGGCACCCGTGTAGTGCATGGTCGTGGCAATCTCGCGGCCCATGTAGGCGGCCGGAGAGTCTTCCGTTGCGGCAGGTGGGTCTGCGTGCAACGGGTCCGGCAATGCAAGCCAATGCACAAGGGCCGCAAAGCAATACGCGAGCATCAGGCACCACTTGTTGATAGCGGGCAATTCCATAGCTTTCGGGAAACCGGAGCATTCTGCTCGCTCCGCGCGATGTCGATTTAGTTTCCGAGGCAAAATTAAGCGTAACCCCATCTCGCAAAGCGAGATGGGTACGCTAGTACGTTCAATGCGCATCGTTGGCAATACAATACAAAAACTTGCTGGAGCGGATGAACAACTTGCCGTCGGCAACGGCCGGCGACGCGCTGAAGTCGCCACCGTCCGTAAAGCGATTTTGAGACAGCAGTTTACATTCGGGACCGGCCGTATAGACCAACGCTTCGCCCGTCCGACCGACGTAATAGATTTTCCCGTCGGCGAGCACCGGCGAGGAATAGTTCTGACCTCCCATGCCGCCGCGGCCTCCGCCTCCGCCTCCACGCCGTCCTTGGCCGCCTCCTGCTCCGCCAGGGCCACCGGGTCCGCCAGGGCCGCCGGGTCCACGGGCTGCGTCGGCACTGGGCGTCCCACCGCCGAGCGACGTTTGGTAGACCACCTTGCCGGTGGCCGCTTCAATCGAAGTCGCACTGCGATTGCTAACCCAATAGATTCGGCTTTCGTCGTACACGGGGGTCTCGATGCGCGACTTTTGGTCGTTCCGCCAGAGTACGTTCGTCTTGGAAACATCGCCCTCACCGCCGGCTTTCACGGCCATTGCCCCGCCGCCGCGCGGTCCGGTTTCCATAACGCAGACGACATCATCGTGAACGATAGCACTCGTGCAAATCGAATCGGACGAAATGCCGTCGCAATGCCAACGGAGCTTTCCGTCGTCGGGGTTAAAGCCCCACATCTTGCCCGGCACGGCGATGACCAAGTCGGTGCGGCCTTTGCCGCAATCGGCCAAGACCGGTGTGCCCCAGGTCGAAGTTAGTCCATCATTTTTGTATCGCCAAACTTCTTTCCCGGTATCTTTATTCAGCGCGACGATCGACTGACTTTCCGACGCCGCCGTTACGATGAGCAAATTTTTGTAGACGATGGGACTCGAAGCCGTTCCCCAGCCGTGCGAACCGGAACCGGTGCCAAGGCCGGTCTGCCAAAGCTGGTTGCCTTCGAGATCGAACGCCAAGGCACCCGTCTTGCCAAAGAAGACGTAGACGCGCTGGCCATCGGAAACCGGCGTATGCGATGCGTAACCGTGTTGCGTGAACATGCCGGAATAGGGATCTTCCGGCAGCACGGCCTTCACTTCTTTATCCCAAATCACGTTGCCCGTCTCGCGGTCGAGGCAAATCAAGTGCCGGCGTAGGTCTTTCTCATCGCCCTCTTTGTTGGCATCGGCTCCGTAGCCGGTCCAGCAGGTCACAAAAACGCGGTTGCCGACCAAAATCGGGCTAGAAGAACCGGGGCCCGGCAGCTTGATTTTCCATTTCAGGTTCTCCTTATCGCTCCATTTCGCGGGAATGGGCTGCTTATCCTTACTGACGCCCGCCCCATCGGAACCGTGGAAGCGCGTCCAATCGGCGGCCGACAGTTGCTGAATCGACAATGCCCCCAGAGAAGCAGCCAGACCGAGGACGAAGACTTGCGGCCAACGTGTACGTACATTCATGGCACGATTCCTTATTTTATCGAGAAGATGGGAGAAACTAGCTCATTGAGTTTACTGCCCGCTAAGAAGCAAGGCAAGAGCCCGTAAACTCAGGAGAACTGTAGGCCGGCACGAGCATGCGAGGTTCCGGCGTTAAAGTGGCTAGCCGGAAAGATGGCCTTAATTGCGCCATCCAAGTCCGCTGCGCAAGCAAAAAATTGGTTCCGCAGCGGTACGAAAACGGATTCCGTTAATCGACACCGAACCATCTGCGCAAGTCCCCAACGCACAATCCTTGCTTGCGCTGCGGGCTTTGATACTGGAAACTATGGCCGACTCTCAATTAAGCCTCCAACGCTTCACCACGCCCCATTCTTTCGGGACCGCAGTCGCATGTTCCGGCGTACTGCCTCCTCCAACGCTGGAAAATGTCATGCAAACCACCATTAAAAGGGGGTGTGTAACTGCGATATTCCAGGAAATCAGTGAAAAATGGCATCTCCAGCACTTTGGAAAATTCTGCAAAAATACCGGTGTGACGCTTGCCAGCGGTGGGTACGGTGGTACATAATAGGGGTATCGCGGCTGAAGCGGTGGTCGTTTCGACCATAAATCGCCCAACCCGAATAACTCGTATCGGCCCCTGGATGACCCACATTGGGATGGTCGAGGCGTTTTCAGCTTTTCTTTTTCTAACCTCAGGATATCGAGATGACACTACCGCACGAAGGTAAAATCCGTATGTTGCTAGCAGACCCCCATGAAGTGGCTCGCTGCGGGGTCAAAGGTATGATTGAGGGTTCGGATTTCCGTGTCGTTGCGGAAGTGACGACGGGTGCGGCGGTAGTTAAGTATGCCCTGGAGAAAGAAGTCGATGTCGTGATGATGGACATCCGCCTGCCCGACGGCGACGGTCTTACGGCTCTGGGACGAATCAAGCTCGATAAGCCGAATCTGCCGATCCTGATCCTTTCAAATTACGACAACCCGGCTTTCATCGCTCGGGCGGTTGCCTTGGGTGCCAGCGGCTACTTGGTGAAGACCTGCACCCGCGAGCACTTATTGAGTGCCTTGAAGTTGGCTGCCGCGGGCGAAAATGCTTTTACGCGTGAAGAACTCCGCCGCGTGACCGGTGCCTTGGCGACGCCGCGCTTGGTCGCCGATGTTGAAGTTCCGTTGACGCAACGCGAAGGCGAAGTGCTGAAACAAGTGGCATATGGACTGACGAACAAAGAAATCGCCCTGACATTGCACGTTAGTTACGAAACCGTCAAGGAGCACGTCCAGCACATCCTCCGCAAGATCGGCTTAACGGATCGCACGCAAGCTGCGGTTTGGGCTGTTCGCAAGCAATTGGTGTGACACCATGCGGCTTGGTTTTGCGGTAACCGCCGTGATGGCCGCGTGGGCGATATGTGCCGAATCGTCTTCTGCCCCGATTGATCGGCAAGTCCTGGTCGAGCGGCACAATCCGGATTTGCACGCCGCCGATCCGCTTGGCTCTCTCTCGGTCGGCAACGGCCAGTTCGCATGCACCGTGGACGTCACCGGTTTGCAGACCTTTCCCGAATACTACTCCAAGGGCATCCAACTCGGAACGCAGTCCCAATGGGCATGGGATAGCAGTAAGAATCCCGACCATTTCTCCATCGATGATGTCCTCAGCCCGTACGATGCTCATGGGCGGACCGTTCTCTATGCAGATGGCCGGGGCAAGCAAAAAAACTCCGACAATCCAAGTCGTGCGGCACAAGCCAATGCCTGGCTCCGTGCGAACCCCCATCGTGTGCAACTCGGTCGCCTCGGTCTTATGATCGTCGGTTCCGACGGCAAAGAGGCAAAAATTGGCGACATCAAAAACATCCGACAAACGCTCGATCTTTGGTCGGGCCGGATCGAAAGCCGCTTCACGTTCGAGGGTCAAACCGTCCGCGTGGAAACGGTCTGCCATCCGGAGCGCGATCTAATCACCGCGAGGATTGAATCGCCGCTCATCCGTTCGGGGCGATTGGCAGTGACGTTTTCTTTCGTCGAGCGCGGAGAGACTTCCTCGGTGCATGCGTCTCCGCATCGCTACGACATGAAGCGCGATCTCGAAACGTCGTGCTATTTTGCCGCTTTGAGTTGCGACGACAAGGCCCGCCTGCAGCAAAGCAAAGAAGGCACCTATCTTGCGAAGTCCGACGGCGATGTTCTTGAAGCCGCGCTTTCGTTTGCGCCAAAATCGTTGACCGCAACCGAACTGCCGACATTTGAGACCGTAAAGCAGGCATCTGCCGCAGACTGGCGGAAGTTCTGGCTCGGCGGCGGTTGTATCGATCTTTCGGCAAGCAAGGATGCACGTTGGCGGGAGCTTGAGCGTCGGATCGTCCTATCGCAATATCTCACGGCCATCCAATGCTGCGGTTCCACGCCGCCGCAAGAGACTGGGCTGGTTCAAAATAGTTGGTTCGGCAAGTTCCACCTTGAAATGCACTGGTGGCACGCGGCCCACTTTGCGTTGTGGGGGCGGCCTGAGCTGCTCGCTCGCTCGCTTGGATGGTATCGGCAAGTTCTCCCGGCGGCGCGTGCCTCGGCAGCTCGCAACGGCTATGCGGGGGCGCGTTGGCCAAAAATGGTCGGCCCCGACGGCGTCGATAGCCCCAGTCCCATCGGCGGTTTTTTGATTTGGCAGCAACCGCATCCAATCTACTATGCCGAATTGATTTATCGCGCCAACCCCGATCGAGCCACGTTAGAAAAGTATCGGACGCTCGTCGCGGCCACGGCCGAATTTATGGCCAGTTATCCGGTGTGGGATGCCTCAACCAAGGCGTTCGTTCTCGGACCACCGCTGATTCCGGCACAAGAAAGCTACGGCAAAATGCGGGAACGGGTCGTCAATCCCACCTACGAATTGGCCTACTGGTACTGGGGCCTGCAAACGGCTCAGCGTTGGCGCGAGCGATTGGACCTGCCGCGAGAGCCTCATTGGGACGAAGTATGTCGCGGGCTGGCCAAGCCGCTCGTTCGCGAGGGCCGCTACGAGGCAATTGCCGTGGAACCGTTCACGCAAACGCACGATCATCCTTCGCTATTGCAAGCCTATGGCTTCGTCCCGCCGACGCCGTCGATCGATCCGGCGACAATGAATCGCACCTACGACTGGGTGCTTAAAAACTGGAACATGAAAGCCACCTGGGGTTGGGATTATCCTGTGATGGCCATGGCCGCCGCACGACTTGGGCGAGGCAACGACGCCGTCGATGCCTTGCTGCTCGATACGCCCAAAAACCGCTTTCTGGTCAACGGCCACAATTATCAACGGTCGGACTTACCGCTTTACCTGCCCGGCAACGGCGGTCTACTCGCTGCCGTTGCGATGATGGCTGCCGGATGGGACAATGGCCCAAGGCAGCCTGCTCCCGGCTTTCCCGCCGACGGCAGCTGGAGCGTCCGCTGGGAGGGCTTGCGGCCAATGCCGTAGTGAGCGGAGGGTAAGCGGGTAGGGTGGCGTCGAGCGTTTGGATACCTAAGCATCTAACGCGACGCTACACCATTACTTCTATCTCCCGGAAACGGGAGAGGGGCCGGGGTGAGGGTGTTAGGATTTGCTTTCGACCACTTTTGCGAAGTCAAGGATATATTTAAATGAAAACGCAATACGTAATACTCGGCACTCGGTACTCCGTACTCTTTGTTCTGCTTTTCGGAAGCATTGCCTCTGCCTCCCCGCCCGTCACGCTCACCGACTCCAACCGCGACGCGATCCTTTCCAACGTCATCGTATCGGCCACAATCTCCAAATCAAAGGCCAGCATCGGCGCGTTGCGGTATCGCGACTTCAACATGCTCAGCAGCGGTTACTACAGCATGGACGGCGGAAAGAACTACCGCAATCCCAAGAACTGCGTCTACACGATCAAGACGCAAACGCCGGAAATCGTCGATATCGGCATGAAGTGCCTCGGCAGAGACGCTCCGCAGAAATTCGATATCGAAATCCACTACGTCCTCCGCCGTGGAGACTCGGGCCTTTACACCTACGCCCTGCTCGATCACCCAGCGGCTTACCCGACAGCCCGCGTGGGCGAGTGGCGGATGGTTTGGAAGCTTTCCGACGATTTATTGGAACGGATTTACGTCGACGATCTTCGCACCTGGGAAATGCCCGGCTCGCGCGATCGGATCGAGCCAACCGGCATCAAGGAAATCACCAAGGTTCTCAGCGGCGCGAGGGCCGGCAAGTTCAATTGCAAGTACGACTTTAACGCCAACTACTCGGAATTGGGCTGTTGGGGCCATGCCAGCGACAAAAACAAGGTCGGCGCGTTCATCGTCCTGGGCAGTCACGAGTTCTTTAACGACGGGCCAACCAAGCAGGATTTAACGGCCGCATCCGGCATCAACCACATCCACTTCGGCATGAACCACTACAACGGCTCGCCCCTTCGCGTCGAAGCGGGCCAAGCATGGCAGAAACTCTACGGGCCGTTTCTCCTCTATTGCAACAACGATTCTCGCGGCGGCGACGCCTGCTGGGCCGATGCCAAGGCCCGCGCTAAGACAGAAGAAGTTGGCTGGCCCTACCGTTGGCTCACGGGGAATCTTGCCTACCCGTCGGCTGCCGAGCGCGGCACCGTTGCCGGGCGGTTCGCTATCAAAGATCGCCTCAAGCCGCGGCTTACGAGTGCCAACGCCTGGATCGGCTTGGCGCAGCCTTCGCCCGGCGGAAATTGGCAATCCGATTCGCTGCACTATCAATACTGGACCAAGGCCGATGCGGAGGGAAAGTTTACCGTGGCCAATGTGCGGCGCGGCCACTACACGTTGTATGCCTTTGCCGATGGCGCGGTTGGCGAGTTCACCCAGGCCGATGTCGACATCAACGCCGGACAGACCACGATCTTGAATGACCTGATATGGAACGTTCCGCATCGCGGCAATCGGATCGCCTGGGAGATTGGCATCCCCGACCGCACGGCCAAGGAATTTCGCCACGGCAACGACTATTTTCAAGGCTATCTCTGGACGAACGTCGCCAAAGAGTTTGCGAACCCGTTGGAATATACGGTCGGCAAGAGCGATTGGTCGAAGGACTGGAACTATGCCCAGGCGCGGTACAGCGGCGGCTACTCGCCGACGACGCATACTTGGCGCATTCACTTTACCTTGTCCGAAGCTCCCACGAGCGAATCGGTGCTTACGCTGGCGATTGCCTCCGCCGATCGCGCCCGCATTCGGGTCGTTGTGAATGGCGACGCGCGGCCGATTGCCGAGGTTAGTCCGTCGGTGCAAGGCGGCAACGCCTTGGTCCGCGAAGGGATTCACGCCAAGTATTGCGTTGAGTACGTCAAAATCCCCG
Source organism: Planctomycetota bacterium (assembly GCA_025353625.1). GTDB lineage: Bacteria > Planctomycetota > Planctomycetia > Pirellulales > Thermoguttaceae > JANXQG01. The sequence continues at coordinate 12,526 of JANXOJ010000644.1, forward strand.
CCGGGCCG
>JANXOJ010000162.1 GCA_025353625.1 Planctomycetota bacterium
GTGGGCACTACCCCGCGCGCAAAATGCCTCGGCCATCATCGGATCGACCTGAATGGCCTTGCTGTAGTCGGTAATCGCCTTGTGAAATTCGCCTTTTTGCAAGTAGGATTGGCCCCGGCTACAGTACGGCTGAGCGTTTTGTGGGTAAAGACGAATACCCTCAGAGTATGCAGCGATCGCACCATCGAAATCGCCCATGTCTCGCAGCATATTGCCTTGCTTTGTTGCTTCATCGTCCAGGCGGCTCATGACAGGTTCTTTTGACTCAGGATAGCCACAGGTGCAATCCATCGCCCCATCGGCTGGACCGGCGGTTACGACAAATTTCCACCTTCGGAAATTCGTTCCTCCAGGGTCTCGAATCCTCCTGGTGGTATATGGTGAGTGTATAGATCCCGATTGCATGAGTCAATTAGAACGTCGGCTGCTCCGACTGGACCCGTGATAAACCCGGCCCCTATACCTGCAATTACGTCCAGTGGACTCCAGGTTGACAGAATTGGCCCATCGTCGAGACGAGGCCCATGGACGAGACGAGGCCCATCGTCGAGACGAGGCCCATCGTCGTGATGCACGAACTCATCCAGGGTGTGCTCGCTTGGGTACAAGAACTCGATGGCGACGGCAGAGCCCCGATCTTCGGCAAATTGTCATAAAACAGCTTTTCTTCAAAGGCCTTCCGCTCTGCGGGACTGAGCGGCCAAATAGTGAGAATTGGATACGGCACACTTTCAGCAGGAAGGTTCTCGCTCGGGACAGAAGCGGTCCCGCGCGTCACTGCAAGTCCGCCGGGGCAATCGCGTACTGCCCTTGGCACGCAATGTTTACTCAAATTGCTCATGCTCGTCACACTCGTGGATGGCCCCTTTAATTTGTCTGCGGCCGCCCGCAAAAGGCGGCCAACGGTGATAAGTAGTTCCGACACTTATGTGTGTCTGTTTGGGATTAGTCGAGAGAGCGCCACTTGTGCGTGCCAAAGTTGTACACGCGCTTACCAAATGGAGGAAACTCGCACCACCAAATGATCGGCGAATAATCTGCCGACTTATCATAGGAGAAATTGTTGCAACAAAGGCAATACTTCGACCTCGGAATTGAGCGCAAGTAGAGCGGAACGAGTTGGGTAAGCCGGTCGGGATAGTTTCCGGTCTCATCGCGGAATTTTTCGCACGCAGCGATCAAACTGGCCGCACTATCCGCCGCTATCCGCTCCTGCAAAAAGTAGTTCGCAAGCACGAGGGTCAGGGCTCCTACGGGAAACGAAGCTCGAACAATTGCGACTCGCCAGTCCTGACGCGCGATGATTGACCGCGCCAAGCTAACCAGCAACCATATAGGGCAAGCGATCCCCGAGAACAGGTAGCTCCCTAAGCAAACCACGTCTACAACAATTAGTGCTACGGCTACATTTATAGAGTTTCCAAATGCACCGCGACGAAACCAGCGTAGATTGTTTTTAGGCATTAGTAGTTCCTCTCCACGGCATCGGAAATGCCCCAATTTCCTGCCGCCCATTGAAGGAGCGACGGAGGCGAATAGGGCTTCGAGGAGTTTCTTGAAAATGGCAGGCCGAGGCATTTCCACCCAGCTAATGCTGCATTAGCAATCAGCAAAGGCCCTGCCGGTAAACCGAATTCTGCATGCATAGCGCGCATGTTGTACGTTAAAAACGGCTCCTGCCACCTTTTGTGTTTCCAGTGACATCGCTTTCGCGGACATCTTCACGCTTTTTTCCAGCCATGCTGGTATATTAGGCGCGTCGAAACCAAAGCGCAATGCCCCTAATGGGGTATTGGTGGCGATGCGCAAATGCCGTGCCGAACAGGATTGGACCCGTCCCGTTTTCTTTCCCTTACCTAGACTCAGCGGTTGGCCTTTTTGCGTCCTCCGACGGCCAAATTGTTGATAAATCCCACACGCAAAGCGTACCATCGTCACTGATCGTCGCTAAATTCTTCGTATCGCCGAGAAAAGATGCTCCATTCATCGTCGATGAATGACACTCAAAGATGGCTGGCTTGGATAAGTCGCTCGTTCTCCAAACCACAGCGTGGCTCTTGCAGTGAGCGCCCGAATTGCGGCCGGCCGCAAGCAACGCTCCATCGGCGGAGAACGAAAGCCCCCCCGATACGTAGCGATGGAGGGCAATTTGTTCTCCGCTTGAGAGGCTGCACACATCGCAATACGTCGCACAGTACTTTCCGTCGGGGGAAATCGCAATGCTCACAATGGGTACCTTGCCCTTCCATCGCGAGAAGCGTTCCTTCCGACCCTTTACGTCCCATACCACAAGACCTCCGTCAATTTCCATCCCGACCGCCAATGTCGCACCGTCCGGCGATATTGCAAGGCAGCATACCGTCGGTCGGTATTGGCCTATGCTTTCCCCCGACGCTAAGGGCAAGTGAATCCGCTCGACCTTGTTGTTCTTCACATCGAGTCGCTCGAGTCCGTCGTACGAGCCAGCATAGACATACTGCCCACTGGGATCAAATATTATCTTGGCTGCGGACTTGGCAATCTCCGCGACACTTAATTTCTTGCGCGTCGCAACTTCCCAAATCTCAACGTGGCCTTTAGCGCGAAAATTGGAATAACCAATCGCGAACGTCTTCGAGTCGGGTGCAATCGCGACGCAGGAAGGGTGTATGTCGTTATCGGAACGCTTCACCAGAACTTCAGTGGTCCCCATTGTCAAGTCGACGTAGTGGCAACCGCTTCGTCCAATGACGAAAGCAGAGCGGCCGTCCGACGAAACGGCAAAATCTTGCAAACTTGTGTCGATGCGCAGTCTTTTCTTCGGTTCGAGGTGGGTTGTATCGATGCTAGGAGGTGAAGGAGGAAATGAACAGCCTATAATAGATAGCAAAGGCCCCAATCCGATCAAAGCGGCAACGAAAGAAAACCGGATAACGCGTCTAGTAATGTCGGGCATGTTTTGTAGTCCCCTGGATGCTGCCATACTCTCAACGACCTGCAATTGACACTAATTCGTCCGAAAGGATTCAGAATAACAGCGGAGGCTCTCCACGGCATCGGAAATGCCCCAATTTCCTGCCGCCCACTGAAGGAGCGACGGAGGCGAATAGGGCTTCGAGGAGTTGCTTGAAAATGGCAGGCCGAGGCATTTCCACCCAGCTAATGCTGCATTAGCAATCAGCAAAGGCCCTGCCGGTAAACCGAATTCTTCATGCATAGCGCGCATGTTGTACATTAAAAACGGCTCCTGCCACCTTTTGTGTTTCTGACGATACGCTGTAACGCGCACCAGCACGACCGTGTGTGGCCCGCAAAAGGTGTCTCGTGCGACGCAAGTCGGCACCGTGTTCCTGATTGGGCACTGCGGTTGGTGAATAATATCCTGTGCGACAGGCGCGAGCCTGGCCGGCACGAATGGGTGA
>JANXOJ010000721.1 GCA_025353625.1 Planctomycetota bacterium
GTTGACGTGCTGACCGCCCGGGCCGCTAGAGCGAATCGCTTTCTCTTCGAGATCCTCGTCGCGAATCTCGATTTCGACCTCATCGGCGACTTCCGGCGAAACGTCCACGGCGGCGAAACTCGTCTGCCGCTTGCCTTCAGAATTGTACGGGCTAATCCGCACGAGCCGATGGATGCCCAACTCACCCTTGAGGTAGCCGTAGGCCATTGGCCCGCGAATGGCGATGGCGGCACTGTTGATGCCCGCCTCTTCGTTGTCTTGGCGGTCGAGCAATTCCGTATCGTAGTCGTGGTCCTTGGCCCAGTTCAGATACATGCGCAGCAACATCTCGGCCCAATCGTTGGCGTCGGTGCCGCCATCGCGGGCGTTGATGGTCAAGAGTGCGGAACTGGGATCGAGCGGGCCACTGAGCAACGACTTTAGTTCCAAGTCGTCCAGCACCTTTTCGAGTTGGTCGAGTTGGCCGGGCACTTCGGCAGCAAGGCCCTCGTCCTCGTCGGCCATCTCGATCATGACGGCCAAGTCATCGGCGGAACCGATCGTCTCCTCCAGCGGCTTAGCAAGCGACTTCAGCCCCTTCAGCCGGACGACAACTTCCTGTGCCCTGGCATTATTATCCCAAAAGCCGGGCTGGCCCATTTGTTCGTCAATGGCTGCAATCTGTTTTTGTTTACCTTCGTAGTCAAAGAGAGTCCCGCAGTTGCAGGATCCTCTTTTGAATGTTCTCGGCTCGATCGATGACTTCGCGTTCCATGATGTTCTTTCCGTGAATTGGCGGGAGGAAGCGGTTGATTATAGCTTGTCGCGGCCAAAGGGGAAGGTCGGGATCCGGCAATCGAGATCGTCCATTAGCACATTGGATCAAGCACCACCGAATTTGTCGTGCATGGGCAATTTGAGTAAAAATAGCTTATGCCAAGGCCGGCACGCGATTGTCCCGGCGGTCTCGTATAGCATCTTCTCAATCGAGGCGTAGGCCGCCGCACGCCGTTCGATACTGAGAACGATTTCCTCGCCTTCGAGCGTGTCATTGAAGAAACCTTGCCTACGCGCAGGATGCGGATTTGCATCGATTGCCTTCTGTCCAATCCTTGGCGCGTTCTCGTCTGGCCTAATAGCAGTCGTTCGGCTACGCGGCCCGTGGGTTTTTCGCGGATCGCTTCCGACAGGATCGCTTCCGTCGGTTGCTATTTGCTCCACCCACCGCTATCCTGATTTTGCAACGAACGCGGAAGGCAAGCACCGTATCGCGTGAAAAGTGCCTTGAACGCGGCCGCGTTCCTGCCTCGCAATAAGGCACCCGACAAGATTGCCGGCACGGCCGTGCTTTCATCGATTTTGGCGATTCGCGCCACGCGGGCGAATGGTGGCGCGAGGAACGACCGGGCGAACACGTATGAATCAAATCCTCCTGGAAGTCTGCATCGAATCGGTCGACGACGCCGCGACGGCCGTCGCGGCCGGCGCGGATCGGCTGGAGCTTAATGCGGCCTTGTGCCTTGCCGGCCTGACGCCTTCGCTGGGACTGTTGCAGGAAGTTCGCAGCCGCATCGGCTCAGCGGTGCCGATCGTTGCCATGCTCCGGCCTCGGGGCGGTAACTTCTGCTACAGCGATAGTGAATTCAGCACCATGCGGCGCGATGCCGATCTGCTGTTGGCCAATGGGGCCGGCGGTATTGCCTTCGGCATACTCGATGCAAACCGCCGCATCGACCGGCGGCGTTCCCTGCTACTCGTCCAACAGGTGCTTGGGCATCCGGCAGCAAACGAGGGCGTCGTTTTCCATCGGGCCTTCGATTACGTCGCCGATCCGCTGGCGGCACTCGATACGTTGATCGCGCTGGGCGTCCGCCGCGTCTTGACCAGCGGGCAGCGACCGACCGCGTTGCAAGGTGCGGAAGAAATCGCCCGATATATCCAACACGCGGGCGACCGCATCGAAATTTTACCCGCCGCCGGGATCGGGCCGGAAAATGTACGCGAATTATTGCTCCGATCCGGTTGCCGGCAGGTGCATGGCTCGTTTAGGGAGGGGCTTCCCTTGCGGGAAATTACCATCCCCAACGAATCGCCACTTTCTCTGGGCGCAATCGAGGATGGCCCCCTCTTGGCGACGAGCGGTCGAATTGTTGCAGCGATGGTCGAACAACTGCGGCAATTGTGCTTATAATGGGCGGTAGTCAAAATCGACTTGGCCAATTTACCCCACTCGCAGGAGCCTATTCATGACCGCCTCGGCATTTTTTCGCACACGTATTTTCGTTTTCCTGACGACGCTTAGCACCCTAGCGGCAAGCACCTCGCCTGCCGCCGACGCTCCAGCCGAATCGAAGGCTGACCGCGATGCCCGCATGAAGTGGTTTGCCGATGCCCGCTTCGGCCTTTTCATCCACTGGGGCGTCTATTGCGTACCTGCCGGCGAATGGCAGGGCAAGACGAATTACGGTGAGTGGTTTCTGGAAGAGACGCACATGCCGGTTTCGCAGTATGAAAAATTTGCCGGGCAGTTCAATCCGGTGAAGTTCGATGCCAAGCAATGGGTGGCCCAGGCCAAAGCAGCGGGCATGAAGTACATCGTCATCACGAGCAAACACCACGACGGATTCGGCATGTTTCCCTCCGAGCAGACCGACTGGTGCATCAAGTCAACGCCCTTCAAACGCGATCCGCTCAAGGAGCTTTCCGTCGCATGTCGCGAGGCGGGCCTCAAGTTTTGTCTTTATCATTCCATCATGGATTGGCATCATCCCGACTGGGGAACCCGTCGCAAGTGGAACGACAAGGCGAGCGGCGAACCCGACATGGACCGCTATGCGGCCTACATGAAGGCCCAACTCAAGGAACTGGTCACCAACTACGGCCCCTTGGGCATCCTCTGGTTCGATGGCGAATGGGAGAAGCCGTGGACTCCGGAACGCGGCGAAGACCTCTATAAGTATTGCCGCAGTTTGCAGCCCGATATCATCATCAACAACCGCGTCGGCAAGGGCCGCGACGGAATGAAGGGCATGGACAAGGGGCCGAGTGTGGGTGACTACGGAACGCCGGAGCAGAATGTTCCGGATAACGGTTTTGGGCCGGGCGTCTATTGGGAATCGTGTATGACGATGAACGGCCACTGGGGCTACAACAAGAACGACAATCACTGGAAATCGACCAAGGAACTGATTCATAATCTCGTCGTATGCGCTAGCGGAGGCGGCAACTACCTGCTCAACATTGGCCCCACCTCGGAAGGTCTGTTCCCGGACGCAAGCGTCGAGCGTCTCAAACAGATGGGCGACTGGACGAAGGTCAACGGCGCAAGCATCTACGGCACGACGGCCAGCAGCATCGGCAAGCCGAAGTGGGGCCGTTCGACGACCAAGGGCGATACGATTTTTCTTCACGTTTTCGACTGGCCCAAAGACGGCAAGTTGGTGGTCGAAAAGATGCCCCGCAGTGCCAAGAGGGTCTCGCTGCTCGCCGACGCCGAGAAGAAGCCGCTCGCGATGAAGGCCGAAGGTGGCAAGCTAATCCTCAATGTGCCGCCATCCGCTCCGAATGCCGTCGATACGGTGATTGTTGTCGAGTAAAGCAAGAGCAGTGGTAGGCAAACGTCGTGTTACGTTTGCCCGGTAATCGGTTCAACCTGTTTCACCGTCCGGGGCAAGCCAGGAGGGATTCATTTCGCAATTCCAACGCTTTGTGGTTATAATGAGGAAGCGTCGTGCGGCGGCTTGGCCGTGCGCAATTTACTCATTCGCGGAGATTCTGACTTGTCCTGGTTCGGTTTCGATCTCAAAAATGCGGCTCTGCTGGGCATCGGTGTCGGCGTGATTGTAGCCGTATTGGCGATCGGCGCGGAGCATCCCACGCCGATGGTCGCCGGGCTGCGGATATTGGGTCCGGCGGTGGCCATTGCCAGTTTCTTTTTGCTGATCGGCCTGCACCTTCGCCGCGACTTGGCACCCGACTATTTGAGCCTCTGCCGGGGAGATTTCTTTGAACGCGACGGTTTTTGTTTCGGCGTCTCGCTCGAATGTGAGGAGTCGATGGCCGTATTTACGATCATGTTCCAAAGTCGCCATAGCGGCCCGTCCACGGCACGCATCGCACTACGGCCGGCGGCCAGTCGAGTCATTACGGTTTCGCCGGAGATCCATTGCGGCCCGGCCGGGTTCGGCATCGCCAAGTTCCCGGTTGCCATTCCGAGCAAGCATCAGGGCAAGACGGTCACGTTTGAGATCGGGGCCGACGTCGATTATCCTCTGGGCAAGGAACGCGAGGTCCGCTTTCGCTCCGGCCGACCGATACGGCACAACGCCCACTTCCGCAGCCTGGTTTTGGTCGTGCAGGCCGCCTTGCATTGCCTGCTGGGGCACTTCCTCGTTCATTCGCCGGCCACAATCCGGCTGACGTTGCCGACCGACGTTGCCGACTACGTTCCGGACGATGCTTCCGGCCATGCCGAAGTGCTATGGAGTCTGTCAAAGAACGATCCGTCACAATTGGCTGGTGCTTGAGTCGATTATCCTCGCGGCGGTTGACGATGGGGTTTTCCCATGAGGCGTTGCTTGCGCTGAGCGACGACGACCGCCAGATTATGAATCGCATCGACGTCGTCGGGTTTGATCTGCAACACTTTCTCGTAGTGGTCGATTGCCTTATCGATTTCTCCCCGTTCGGCTAAGACGTTGCCAAGATCGTAGTGGGCCTCGGCTAAGTCGGGCTCGACATCGAGAGCCTTTTGGAATTGATCGAGTGCCTCGTCCGGCTTGCCGACGCTGAGCAGGGCCATGCCCAGGTTGCAGTGGGTTTGGGCATCGGAGGGCTGGGTTTTCAGGGCCATGCGGTAGTGGGCGATGGCTTCGCCCGCTTTTCCCGTCCGGAAAAGAGCGATGCCAAGATTCTTGTGAGCCTGTGCGTGATCGGGCTGGTAAATGAGTGCCATCCGATAGCAGACGATTGCACCATCGACATCACCGCGTCTGGCCAAAAGCCTGCCCAGGTCGTTCAGGGTTTCCGGAGAGGCGGGGCGGATTTCCAGTGCCTTGCGATAGTGGCGGACGGCCTCATCGACTCGTCCTCGATCGAGCAATGCGTTGCCGACGCCTTGTTCGGCGAGCCAATTGCGCGTGGTTGCGGTCAAGGCATGGGTCCAGAGGGCTTCGCTGTCGTGCCAGTAACTCGTTTGTTGCCAAGCGATGCTCCCGAGAATTGCAAGTGCCAAGAACCATGCCGAACCGATCAACCAACGCCGAACGAACGAATGTTTTACGAGTTCCAACGTGCCCCAGGCCAATGCCATCGACGGCCCGATCATCGGCAGGTACATGTAGCGATCGGCTCGCGACTGCATGCTCACCTGGACCAGCCCGATCACCGGAATCAACATCCCCAGATACCAGAGCCATCCGATCAACAGGAACGGGTAGCGTCGCCGCCAGGCCACGGCCGAAAGCGGCACGCCCAACAGCAATATCAAAGATCCCACGACGGCTGCGGTGGCCTGGCCACCGTGCGGATAAGGGTAGAATGCCGCCATGTCGGCGGGCCAGAAGAACTGCCCGAGATACGCGCAGTAAGAAACGAGGGCGTTGGCGATTCGACTGCTCCAAGGGTATTGGTCGAGCGGGATGATCGCAGACTTTTGGGCGCGGAGGGTTGCCGCACAGGAGACCGCTGCCAGCAGCATCAAGGGTATCTTTTCCGCGAACACTCGTCGCGAAGAATGGATGGCGGTCGCTTCAAAAGGAGCCCATCGTTGCAAGGGCCAGTAATCCAACAGCAAGAGCACGAAGGGCAAAGTAACCAGCATGGGCTTGGACAAAAGGCCCAGGGCAAAGCATAACAAGAGCAGTAGGTAGCGAACGATCGAAGAGGGCCGGTGGATGTAGCCTTGGTAAGCTGCCAGGGTGAGAACAAAAAACAGCCCGCTCAAAACGTCTTTCCGCTCCGCGACCCAAGCGACCGACTCGACGTGGAGGGGATGGACGGCAAACAGTGCGGCCACGAGTGCGCTTGGCCAAATCTCGTTCGTCATCTGCCGTAAGACGAGAAACAGAATTATCGTCGTCGCGGCGTGCAGCAAAACATTTGTCAAATGGTGTCCGCCGGGCCATAGACCGTAGAGTTGGTAATCGACTATATGGCCGATCCACGTCAGGGGATGCCAGTTCCACGAATGGAAGTCGGTGAAGGCCCAGACGATCCCAGACAGCGTTAGACCTTTTTGAACCTGAACGTTCTCGTAGATGTAGTTGCTGTCGTCGAAGTCAACGAAGTTGAATCGAATGGTCTGGCAATAGACGACTGCGACCGCAAGCAACAGCAGTATGCAAATGCCCAGAACCGGCCGGCGGTTGTCCTTGGGTTGTTCGATCGGTTGTACCGGCGACTCGTCGCGGAATGGCGGTCGAACTGCTTTTGACACAGTTTTTTGTACTTTTCGTTTCATCAGCGAATCAACCCCGCCGTGTTGCGAAAATGAATCTACACGTTTATAACATGCGGCGGGGAGGCGGTCTAGGAGTTATTTCATTCCGCTCAGGCACTGTGCCGGGCGGTCAATGTTTGAATAGCGGCGGCACAGAGATTGACAACGACGGGGCCGGCGATAAGAATGGGACGACACGAATCGACACTTTTATGCCGCTACTTCACTTGGAACCACTACCTCGTCGCACTACCAAAGGCGAGGTGCTGCAATTCGTTGAGCGCGTCGGGCAATTGTCCTCGCGCAGTGTTGGCAAAATTGAGATCCGTGGTGCTATGGCAAGTGTCGAGATTCCCGACGGCTGGGAAGGTCGCTTGCTCAAGTCGCTCGATGGCCAGATGTTCGGCGAACGCCGCATTCGGGCGCGCATTTCCTCCGAGCGTGTCGGCAACCGTGGCAACTGTGGCAACGAAGACCACTTCAGCCGCCTAGCCCGTTTGCTCGATCTGGAAAGTAAGGCCGAAGCCCAGCGCGTCGCCAAGCAGGCTCGGCGGCTATCGCCGTTTGAAGCCGAAAAGACGGGCAATACACTGGTCGATCTTTCCGTCGTCGATGAGAACCCCGGATTAGGCGGGCGGTTCGTGGTGCAATTCGTTCGCCGCACGCGCAGCCCCTTACCCTGGACGCGATTGAATGTCGGCAGTCCGGTGGTTGTCTCTCCATTTACTCAACGGGCCGACTTGTCCTATCGGGGCGTTGTCTGCGAGCGAAGCGAGAGTGCGCTTTCGGTTGCCCTCGATAATCTTCCCGACGAGTTGGGCGACCACGATATCTGGCGAATGGATCTATCTTTCGACGAAGTGGCCACGCAACGGCAGCGTGCGGCCCTGGAGCAGGCCCGCTTGCTGCGCGGCGATCGCTCGGCCATTTTACGCGATGTGCTGATTGGTGTACGGCAGCCCGAGTTCGGACTCGACCCGGCCGTTTCGCCCTTGGATCGCACGCTCAACGCAACGCAGATCGAAGCGGTTCAATTCGCCATATCGGCTCGCGATGTCGGCCTGATTCACGGGCCGCCGGGCACCGGAAAGACAACGACTGTGGTGGAAGTCATTCGTCAGGCAGTTCGCCGTGGCCGCAAAGTACTGGCCTGCGCTCCGAGCAATATGGCGGTCGATAACCTTTTCGAGAAATTGCTGAAATTTCGCGAACGAGTGGTGCGGTTGGGGCATCCGGCGCGGGTCATGCCGGAACTGCGAGAACATACGCTCGACCTGCTCGTGGAACAGCATCCCGACGTGCGGCTCGCGCGGCGTCTTGTGAAGCAGGCTATGAGCCTCTTCCGTGAAGCGGGCCGCTATCGCCGTGCCGCGCCCAAGCCGGGCGAACGCAAGCAGCTTCGCGACGACGCCCGCAGTTTGTTGGCCGATGCGCGCAAGATGGAACTGCAAGCGGCGGAGAGCATCTTGAATTCGGCCGCCGTGATCTGCGCCACGACCACTGGCATCGATAGTCAACTCATCGGCCCTCGAAGATTCGATCTGGTGGTGATCGACGAAGCATGTCAAAGCACCGAGCCCGGCTGTTGGATTCCGCTGCTGCGTGGCGATCGGCTCATTCTGGCGGGCGATCACTGTCAACTTCCGCCGACAATTGTCAGCCAAGAAGCAGCCGCCGAAGGTTTTGGCACGAGCCTTTTCGAGCGGCTCGTCAACGAGCATGGCCCCGAAATCGCACGGCTTTTGACGGTGCAATATCGCATGCATCAATCGATCATGGATTTCCCCTCGCGCGAGCTTTACGACGGCCAATTACAAGCCGATCCTTCGGTTCGCAATCATCGCCTTTGCGATCTGCCGGACGTAACGACTTCACAACTCACGCAATGGCCCGTCGAATTCATCGATACGGCCGGGGCAAGTTATGACGAGGAACTAGAACCGGACGGCGAAAGCCGCATGAACCGCCGGGAAGCCGCGCTCGTAACGCGCAAGGTCCGCACGTTGATCGAGTGCGGCGTGGCCCAGCGCGATATTGCCGTAATCTCGCCCTACGGCGCGCAGGTGCGGTTACTTCGCGAGCTACTCGAACTGCCGAGCGTGGAAGTCGATACGGTCGATGGTTTTCAAGGTCGTGAGAAGGAGGCAGTTGTTATCTCCCTCGTCCGCAGTAACCCGAAAGGCGAGATCGGATTCTTGAGCGACATCCGCCGCATGAACGTTGCCGCGACCCGCGCGCGACGAAAGCTGCTCATCATCGGCGACAGTGCCACGCTAGCCGGGCATCCGTTCTACAAGCGGCTGTTGGAATACTGCGAGAGCATCAACGCTTATCGGACGGTGTGGGAAGAAGCCTAAGGATCAATCGCGCTCATCGTAATCGTCCGCACGAGCCTTGCGCCAACCTTCCTGCCACGATTGAAAGCAATTGACCTCGTTCACCGGGTCGTGGGGGTTGTCGGTTTGTAGGGCACCTTCCCAATAGGTGTCGTAGCCAAGTTCATAAGCGTCGTGGTCCACGATTATTCCTTCACTTCAAGAGTACGATTGCAAACAAACCAAGAATGTAGCTTGCAGTAAACAGCAATTGCCAGCGAACCTTGCCAAGACCATACAACTGCCAATTAGACGACAGCCGCCAAATCCACCGTCCCAGCAACGCCATCGCGGCCTGTAAGACAACGACGATCACAAAGAGAACCAGCAAGCTATTTGCGCCCAAAAGGTGCTTTCCGAGGATCGACCGGATCACGCCGGCAAATAACGCCGAAATCGACAACCCGGCGGCAAATGGAAGCAATATTATCCCAGCGGCTGTTAGATTGCGGAAGGTCATTATGTTACCTGCACCGCGATTGAACGATTTAGATTAAAAGATTTAGATTGAACGGCGGAGACCACGGAGGAAAAAGGGGGTTGAACTCAAATTCTGTATTTGCCGCCTTTTCGCCGGGGCCACGGTTACATTTTGTTATCGGAATTCGGGTGTCTGGCATTCTCCCTTATCGTACACTATTCTGAAAGCTTGGGTACTCAAGCATTTCTGCCTCAAACACGGCTCCTGAGAGCCAGGACTAAAACAAATGAACCTGCCACGCATTGCACGAACGGCTTTTTTTCTCGCGATCGCAGCTTTACTTTCCAATGTCGCACTCGCTCAACCGGCTGCACCGCCGAAGCCAAAACAGCCCGGCCCGAGGTTGCTGCCGGGCATCAAGGCGATGCGGGATGTCGCCTACGTTGAAAATGGACACGAACGCAATCGACTCGACCTCTTCGTGCCAGAAAATCCACAGGGTAAATTGCCGCTCGTCGTTTGGATTCACGGCGGCGCCTGGAAAGGTGGCAGCAAAGAAGGCTGTCCGGCAATGTTTCTGCTGGGCAAAGGTTATGCTGTGGCCTCGATCAACTATCGCTATAGCCAGCAGGCCATATTCCCGGCACAGATCGAAGACTGTAAGGCGGCCATTCGCTGGCTGCGAGCCAACGCAGATAAGTATTCGCTCGATTCCAAGCACGTCGGCGTGTGGGGCGGTTCCGCTGGCGGACATTTGGTCGCATTGCTGGGAACATCTGGCAGCGTCAAGGAACTTGAAGGCAAGGGAGGAAATGCCGATCAATCGAGCACCGTTCAAGCGGTGGTCGATTGGTATGGCCCCTCCGACTTGACCGTCATGGGCGACCTCGGCGACGGGCCTATCGCCCAATTGCTCGGCGGTCCCACGAAAGAGCATCTGGACCAAGCCCGCAAGGCGAGTCCCGTGGTCTATGTGAGCAAGGAGTCGGCTCCGTTTCTCATTATGCACGGCGATGAGGACAAAGTAGTACCGATAGTGCAAAGCGAGCGGCTGGCCGCCGCTTTGAAGAAAGCGGGCGTCGAGGTCGATCTGCAAGTGATCCACAAGAACGGCCACGGTGGCCCCGGTTTTACGGACGCCGACGCCCACAAAACGATATTGGAGTTCTTCGACAAACATCTCAAGGCGGGATAATGGCAAGTCGGGACTACGCAGACATCGATCGCCCCGAGATTGCCACCCGTCCGCAAGAGCAGCTTCTCATTGAATCCATCGAGCGCTATGCTCCCGATCGCATCCTCTGCACCTCGCAGGGATTGGCACAGTTGGGAATTGCGGCGGCCGTGCAGTTTCCCGAAGCAGCCGTGTACTGTCACTTTTTCGATCTGTATCGAGCCGAGAAGGCTCGCGTATATGCCGCCAATCGAAGTACGCTGTCGATCGGATGCTCGGCCGACTTTCCATCGGAAGAGTTCGATCTTGCCGCCTTGCCGTTCTCTGCACAGGGTGAGGCGGAATTGACCCGCGATCTGCTGCAAGCGGCCCACCAGCGTTTGAAAATGGGAGGCCATCTACTTGTCTCAAGCGACAATCCCCGCGATCGTTGGCTGCACGATGAAATGCGAAAAGTATTCACGACCGTAAGCCGCCGAGAGAGCGCGTCCGGCGCGGTTTATGCTGCTCAAAAAAATACGCCGCTGAAAAAGGTCCGCGACTATCGCGCCGAGTTCGCATTTCGCGACCGGGGCCGATTGATTCATGCCCTTAGCCGACCGGGGGTCTTTTCACATCGAGAAATCGATCCAGGGGCAAGGCAGCTTCTAAACGCAATGGAAGTCGGCCCCGGCGATCGCGTACTCGACATTGGCTGCGGCAGCGGCGTTGTTTCGCTGGCCGCTGCATTTCGGGCCGAGGGGGTAAACGTGTTGGCGGTCGATTCCCACGCGCGAGCGGTCGAATGTACGGCGCAAGGTGCAACACAAAACGGCCTGACCAAGATCGATGTGGAGCTGAGCGCGACCGGGCCATCGCAGGGGCTCGGCGCGTTCGACCTCGTTGTGGCAAATCCGCCCTACTACGCCGGCTTTCGCATCGCACGGTTTTTCGTGGAAACCGGCCGCGCCGCACTCCGCCCCGGCGGATCGATCGTCGCGGTCACCAAGCGGCCCGATTGGTACCACGAGCAGATGCCGCAGTGGTTTAGCAACGTCCAGATTGCACCCTCAAAACAGTTCTGGATAGTGCGGGCACGCGCCAAGGGCTAATGTGAGGTTACCGGCTCGAATTGCGACATTGGGATTTCGTGGACGGGCTCGATTTCTCGGTGCCACGCGCATCGGCAGCTCCCCTTATCTCAATCGCTTCGCATCCCGGTAAAACGCAAGCAACTTCTGTAGGTTGAAATGTGCATACGGTTCGTCGCAGGCGGCCGTTTTGCGGCCGGCGTCGGCGATCCAGAAATCGAGCGTTTCCGGGCCGAAGACGACGTCGTGCAAATTCGAGTTCATCGCCACCGGCCGCTTGATGATCTCCATCAGTTTCGCTGCGTCAATTCGTCCGTAGTCGGTCTGAATCCGCGCGCTCAAGACCTTGGCCCGTGAATCGCCGGAAACGAGAACCGTATCCTGCGGCACGAAGGGCAGCAGAGGGTGCTGCTCGCCGGGGTGGAGAACGGTCATTTCGCCGGGCAGGCAATGGACGGCGGCCATCGCGCGACTCTTGTCGCTAAGCACGTAATAGTACTCGCAGGTTCGCGGCGATTTACGGAGGATGTCGAGGGCTTCGTCCACAGTCGATGCGCGTTCCATGACGTCGCGCAACAGGAACGTCATCGGCACGCCGTCCCAGTGTCCCTCGCCGCGTCCACCCATTTCTCCCACGGCCAGTCCGCGCTCGTTCATCGCCGTTACGGTCCCCAAGAAGCCGGCATAACCGGCACTCATCCAGGCGTTCTTCTTTTCCGGCAAAAAGATCATCACACAAGCGTAATCCTGTAAACCGATATCGCGCATGTAGTCGAGTACCCGCGCGTGCAGGATGTGACCGTCGGATGTCGCCTTGCCGCACAGGGCCGCGCCGCTGCAATGAAAGCGTTCCGGAAAGAGATTTGCCGCTCGAGCGTCGCGCACGGAGATGCCGGCAGCCTGGGCCATGGCGTCGCATTCGGCAACAAATCGAGGCACCGTGTGCGGCCCGGTGCGACGTTCGATTTCCGCCGTGCGGTCGAACCACCACGTTCCCGACACCACGCTGTCGGCCGCACCCATTCCATACACAACCCGCTCCGTCAAGCGTGCGATCGGATCGCGAAGTAGCCGCCCTTGGGCCGCCCCCATCTGTTCCGGCGTCCCCTCAACGAACAGTACGCGTTTACCCTGCGCGTTGCAAAGCAGGCCGTGGCCGGCAGGGTCTCGGGCGACGACTTCCATCGCGGCCTCGATCGGCCGAGAAGGAACGGCAACGACCGTTTCGACCGCAAAATCAAACGCGGCAGCCCACATCCGCATCAGGTCAACGGCCGACACTTCCTTGACCGGCAATCCGTGCGGCGGATCGAAAAGTGCGTCTTGCGCAATGGCATTGAACTGCCAAGCGTGAAATATCACGAGACCATGAATACCCTGGATATCGAATTCCAGCCGGCTCGGCGTTGCTCGGTCCTGCACGTTGACTTGCAAATGGTCGTCGCCACCACCTTGCCGGGCAACGCGGATGACGCGATTCTTTTCGGCGTTTGGTGATACCTCGACCTTCAGCCATTGTTCGATGATCTCTGGGGCGAAGCCCAACGTGCTGACGAATCCTGCCACCATGCCCAGCTTTTTCACGTACTGAGGATTGGCCTGGGCAAGCGGATCGAGGCTGCACGCTGGCGGTGCCAGGCTGTTCAGTGGTGGTGCCAGGCTGCCGTTGAAAACGATCTTGTCGGAGGCCATCCACGGCACGTTGTTTACGCCCAGCGATACATCCGCTAGCCCGCTGACTTTCACGTGCAGGCTGAACTTTGGCTTGGGGCCGCGAACGAGTCGGAGTTGCCCCTTGAACTGCTTGCCGTCTCTTTGAGTAATTTGGATTTCCAAGTCGGCCAAATGGCAATGCCCAACGGCCGGCTCGACGCCCACGAACGACCAGCACTGCTGTAGCAACAGCACGAGGGCTTGCCGAGCGGAATGCACGACGGAGGCGGCTCGAGGCGGTTCTGCATCGACGGGCAAATCTTGGGCAAAGAAATCGACCGCCGATTTCAGGGTTGCGGGCAGCGCGGCCAAGGCCGTGTAGTGCCCCAAGCCCTCAAGCCAGACGACGCGATCCTGGATTCCCAGCGCGGCGGCCAGCTTCTCGGTATTCGCCCGTGGAATGACTTCATCTTCGCTGGCGTTTATCATCAGTACGCGGCCTCGTTGCGCCCTATCGCGAAGTGCGGCCGCATGCTGCAAGGGATCGGCTTGAAGAATCGCCCGCTCGACCTCGGTTCGCTCGGACGGCTTTAGGCGGGCGATGAGTTCGCTCATCGCATGCGTCTCTCGGGCGCGATGGATGATCGGCAGCACGTCGCCACCGGCCAGCAGCAGCACGGCCCGTGAGAGGCGCGGCTCTTGCGCTGCCGCCGTGCCGGCAAGGATGCCTCCGAGCGATACGCCCATGACGCCGATCTGCTCGGGATCGACCTCGGGTCGGGAAGCCAGCACGTCCACAGTGCGACGTACGTCCTGGACTCCTTGAGCCAAGGCTTTGGTAAAAAGCTGCGGATCGGAAGCCAACGCTCGCGGCCCGCTCGGCGTGCCTCGCTCGGCGTAGTACGGCAGCTTAAACCAAATCGCGGGAATGCCCCTTGTAGCCAAAGCCGCGCATTGAAGTTGCGTCAACTCGAACCCGCCGCCAAGGATGTGCAGACAAATAACAGCGGGCCGCCGCTTGGCCCCCGGCTTGAGTTCCTTGGGCAGATACAATTCGGCCGGAATCGTGTTGTTCTGTACCAACGCACCTTGGACTGGCGATGGATACGTCAGCCGATAGATGCGAAACGACTCTCGATCGCTTTCCAAGGCCAAGCGGTAGCTGAATTCGGTCTTATCGAATCCGCTTGCCACGCGAACGACCTCGCCCGACCGATCTTGTTCGGCAAGAGCAACCGTCGTCACGAAACATAGAGCGAAGCACGGAGCCATACGACTCAAAAGCAAATTCAGCGGGATCATGATACTCACTCGGGCTTAGGCAGTTTGGAGTTGGGTTTATCGGCAAGTTAGTTTTGGCGGCTGGCGAAGTTGCGACCCGACTTCGTTTAGTCTCCCCCGACCGATTCCAACTGCTTCGGTCGCGTAAATAACAGCGTGCCAAAGCCCGGATGATCGGCACCATTGGCGGGGCCTTCGGGGCGGATGCGGTCGGCCGCTTGTTGCGTGAAGGGGGCCGACAGGCCGCGACGGTTCTCGTAGTGGTTCAATACCATTTCGTAAATCGGCTGCAACGCCCCACGGTTTTTTGTCGAGGGCCGCTTCTCGATATACTTGCCGGTCGTGTCGGTGTAGTTCACAAAGGGCACGTCGCCGCCGAGGTTGTAGCGGGCCGTATACTCGAAGCCGGCCAGAAGGCGGTTCTCGTTCGCGCCGTACATATCGAGATGCTGATGCCAACCGATTTCGCACGCATCGGCCAAATGCCCAAGGCCAAGTTGCGTGTGGCTTTGGTCGCGGCCCGTCTCTTGGCACTCGCCATCGACGGTAACGATGTAATTCGTTAATCGACCGTTGCCCTTGCCGCGGTAGTAGTAGTCAACGGCCCGGTCGAAGATCGCCCGATCGTCGCAGAAAACGCCGATAGCCATCATCGTCTTGATGCAGCCCGCGTCCCAATTGCCGTTGGCGAATGTGGCAAAGTCTTTGATGGTCGGATAGATCGCGCGGCGGAACATTTCTCCGCAACGATCGATGTCCGCTTCCGACCATCCGTCGTACGTGCCGCGGATCAATTCGGCCGCGTTGACGAACTTGAAGCCGCCCAGCGATGCGCCCAATTGGCGGTCCTTGCCGGTGATCGATTGCAGTCGGCTCGACCAAGCGTTGAGAATCTCGACCGATTTGCGGGCGTGGGCTGCATCGCCGGTGATGCACCACATCAGGGCGTTTTGATAGGCGGCGTTTGCATCGGCATCCATTTCAGCAATGTGTTGACTTACCGCAGGCGCACGAACGACCGTATCAAATGGGCCGCGCAGCCGCCAATCGGCTTGAGACGGATGGTCGTTGCGAAGCTTCTCAAAGCCGCTGAACCACGGCTCCGCACGGCGCGCGACTTGCAACTTCATGCGATCCAAATCGGCTCGATCGTGCAAAATACCGGGATGTACAAACGGAGTGGAATTTTCGGTCGTACGAACCAAGAATGAGCGTTCCACCGCCTTCGCGGTCTTTCGCTTAGGTTCGATGGACGAGCCCCATTGCCAGGCAACGACCGTCACACGGATGGGCAAGCGGCCGCGCTTGGGGATCGGCGTTAGGACCAACGTATCGTCGACCGCTTCGGCTGGACCAGCCAACACGTAGTAATGCACCTTGGCATCGGCGTCGCACGTTGCATGAAGTGGAATTTTCCTCGTCCCCGGCGGCGGATCGGCAAATGGCGGGAAGGTGACGTGCTGCTCGACGCCATCGTGGT
>JANXOJ010000015.1 GCA_025353625.1 Planctomycetota bacterium
GCAACCCAAACTTTTAGCTTGGACAAGGCACTAGACGGCCCCGGTCGCGGCTGGAAACTGCACCGTTTATTGCTTCACCGGTGCCAAAATGTTCGCCGCCGATAACGATACACAAACCATCTCGCGATCGTTGCGAGCATAAATAGACCGATGGGCAAATGCCGGATGCGACCAGACAACAAGTCGGCCGCTGCCCGACGGCATGTCGGGGTCGATAATGTGGGTGCGGCCGATCTCTTCGTAGCCCGTCGGCTTGAGGCGGGTGGCGATCAGATCGCCCTTCTCGCTGAAGATGAAGACGTTGCCGCCGTGCGGCACCATGAAGAGCGTACTCCAACGGTCTTTGGGTACGGTGCCGCCGCTGGTTGGCTGGAGGGTCGTCCAGAGGCGATTTCCCGTGTCGCCGTCCAGGCAACAGGTTTCTCCGTAGAGCGAGACGCCGTAGACGTGGTTTTTCATCAATAGCACGGTGCTCAAGGTCGTATTGAAACCCTTGGTCTTCCACTGCTTCTCCGGCACCGTCCCCGCAAACGCTTTCCATAAAAGCTTAGGCTGGGCGTTGCCGGCGGTGAACTCGAACATTAGCGTCCCTTCATATTGGCTGCAAATTACCATGCGTTGGCCCTCAATGGCCGGCGACGAAATGGCCATGCCCGCCATTAAATGATGCGGATGCGTCCAAAGTACCTTGCCCGTCACCGGGTCTAGGCCGGAGATGGCGTCGGCGTGCCAGGCGATCAACTGCCGCGTGCCGCCGAGGGTACGGATCATCGGAGCGCAGTAGCCCGGCTCGGACGCGTTGTCGGACTTCCACAATTCGCGGCCGGTATTTCGATCGAACGCCACGACGGCTTGCCCCTTACCACCGACCATCGCGATGAGTCGGTCGCCGTCGACCAGCGGCGCGCTGGCGAAACCGTAGGTTGGCACGTCGGCACCGTAATCGCGTACGAAGTTCTTCTGCCAGATGACCGTGCCCTTCGCCGCGTCGAGGCAAAACAAATCGCCCATCGCCCCCAAGGCATAGACCTTCCCCTCATGCACCGTCGGCGTCGCCCGCGGCCCGGAACCGTAGGCGAGCGAATAGTCGGTGTCGTAGGCGTGCTTCCAGATTATTTTCCCGGTCGCTTCGTCGAGACAGACGACCCGCTCGCGACCGATGGTCTTATCGCGATGATTCCACTGCGTCTTTACATCCTTGGGGGCCGCATCGTCGACGATGCGATCCGTGACGTAGACGCGATCGCCGACGACGGCTGGACCGGAATAGCCATAGCCCAACGGCACCTTCCACCGCACCGGCAGCGGCGCGGCTGGAAACGAATTCACGATGCCCTCTTCGCGCCAAACCCCTTCGCGGTCGCGGCCGCGCCATTGCGGCCAATCGTCGGCATGGGCAGGAAGCGCCACGTCGACAAGGAAAGTTGCCATCAAGATTACGGATCGTTTGATAAGTTTGCTCATGGTAACCTGTGATGCTATGCCGAAATTGCGGGAAAAGCAATGGGGAAGAACGATGTCGTTCGTAGTTCCGCCTCTGAGGCAGAATCGACACACAATTTCCGGCTAAAGCTGGGACTACAAACGACTTTGCGGAAATCCGGGCCAAATTTGGCCAAAGGTGACTTCCGCCCGGTTTTCGATTAGAATCATCTTTTGGACGACAATGAACCCTATCGCAAACATCGGCAAAGGTGGTGTGCCATGAGATCGACAATCGCTTCCCTCTTTATAGGACTCCTTGGCTTCTGGCTCGCGCTGGGCGATCTTCCGCTGAGCCGTGGCGACGATGGACTGCCGCCGGATGCGATGCTGGCGAAGAAAAGCGGCAAACGCCCAAAGAAGAAATCGAAGCCGCCTAAGATCGAGAATCTTTCGCTTAGCGGCACCATCGAAATCGTTCAGGCCAACGCGCTGAAATTCAAGACCGACAAGTCGTCCAAAAGTAGTAACGGCAAAGGCGGTAAGAACGCCGGCGGCCAGGAATGGATCGTCTATCCGCAACCGAATACAACCGTGGAAATCGACGCCACGGCCACGCTCGACTATCTTCACAAGGGCCAGATCATTGAATTCACCGGTCTGCTGTCGGGCGATACGATCGCGGGCAGCGTCGAATCGTTGACCATCGTGCCGAAGCACGGGCATGCGCTTGGCATCGACGGGAAACCGGGCAAGGCAAAGGACGAGGGCATCGGCGGCGGCCGCATCGCGCCGCCCAAGCCGATTGTCGATCCCGATCTGGACGTGGCGGCCGACGATACGACGACCACCACCACCACCACCGCCACCGACGCCGGCACGAGCAAGCCGAAGGCAGTTGCGGCACCGACACGCCGAACCAAGTCGAGCGTCAAGACGAGCATCACCGCCAAGATTGTATCGTGCAACGACAAGGCACTGGAGGTTGAGGCCGGCTCTCGCAAAATCCATCTCACCTTATCCGATATTCCGACGATCCAAGTCGTCCTCGACGATCCGCGATTGGTCGCTCCCGGAGCGAAGGTTGCCGTCCAAGGCAGAGGCTATCGCGCCAAGTCGGGCAACGTCTGCCAAGCCGACAGCCTGAAAGTTACGCTGATTGAACCGCTGGCCGCCAAGAAGAAGCCGACCCCGTCGAGTAGTTTCAAGCTTCCC
>JANXOJ010000018.1 GCA_025353625.1 Planctomycetota bacterium
TGGTCGAGTTGCCGCCGCAACGGCCCTGACGGCTGCGGTCGTACCCCACGTGCACGCGGCCGAAAACAACACCATCCGCATCGTTCTCGTCGGCTGCGGCGGACGAGGGACCGGCGCGGCCGGCAATGCACTTTCCGTGAAAAATGGCCGCATCGAACTGGTCGCCATGGCCGACGTTTTTGAGCACAAGCTCGCCGGGAGCTATGCCAATCTCAAGCGCCAATTCGGCGATCAGGTCCAGGTGCCGGAGGACCGGCGCTTCATCGGTTTCGATGGCTATCGCCGGGCGGTGGACCTCCTCAAGCCGGGCGATGTGGCCCTCTTTACCACGCCGCCGGCTTTTCGCTGGGTCCACTTCGGTTATGCGATCGAAAAAGGCGTCAACGTCTTCATGGAGAAGCCGGTCACGGTCGATGGCCCCACGACGCGCAAGATGCTCGCCCTGGCAGAGAAGTCGGTCGAAAAAAACCTCAAGGTCGGCGTCGGCCTGATGATTCGTCACTGCCGTGGACGGCGCGAACTCGAACAGCGAATCCGCGGCGGCGAGATCGGCGACCTCATCGCCATGCGGGCCTATCGTTTGGGTAGCGGCGGCGGCACGGCCAAGGCGGCACCGCCGCGCTTGAGCGAAGTGCTGCATCAAATTCAGCACTTTCACGCCTTCCTATGGGCCAGCGGCGGTATCTTCAGCGATTACTACATCCACCAGATCGATGAGTGCTGTTGGATGAAAGGGGCTTGGCCGATCTCCGCACAAGCGACCGGCGGTCGCCACTACCGCAATGGTTCGCTCGATCAGAATTTCGATAACTACGCCGTCGAGTATACCTTCCCCGATGGCACCAAGCTCTTCTATCACGGCCGCAACATCCCCGGCTGCCACAACCAATTCGCCAGCTACGCCTTGGGCACGAAAGGCTCGGCGGTTATTTCCACCGCAGGTCACTCGCCCGGCAAGGTCCGCACCTATCGCGGCCACAACATGACGCCCGAAAACCTGGCCTGGGCCTACCCGCAACCCGAGAAGAGTCCCTACGCACTCGAATGGGAAGACCTGATCGAGGCGATTCGTCGGGATAAGCCGTACAACGAAGTCAAACGCGGGGCGGAAGCAAGTCTTGTGACATCAATGGGCCGCATGGCCGCGCACACGGGGCAGATCGTTACCTTTGACGACATCCTCAACTGCAAACACGAGTTCGCCCCAAATGCAGACATGCTAACAACGGACGGCCCGGCACCGTTGCTGCTCGGTGCCGACGGAACCTACCCCGTCCCCCAGCCGGGCATTTCGTTGCAGCAAGAGTACGCGTAGGCGTCTGCGTGAGTTAATACGTGCGAAAGATTGATCGCATTTACGCCCTTCCGCTCCCATTCTCGTCCGATGGCATTGAAGCGGCACTGCGCAAGCCGTCCGGTGTCGATCTGCCTGCCGTTCAAGAGCACTAGCCGGCTAGCGATTCCACCGCCTTGATTCCCTTTTCCAGTTTACCTTTGTTGATGTTGTACTCGCCTTCAAGTGCCGACGATAGTTTGTTCAAGCTCTCAAGATACTCCGTAGGTCTGTCATTCGCATCGAGAGTGCTCCCTCCGGTCTTCGCAATACGCACGCTGTCGCAGGTTTCTTTGTACGATTTGCGTAGTGTTTCAAGTGCCAACAAATCCTTATTCCCCAAGGCCGTGGCTTGCTTAATAATCGGCGGGGCCAGCGTTTTGGTCGTCGTCGTCATGGAATTGAAAGTCGTTAGCGTTTTTTCGATTTTCGACCCCAAAGTCGTCATCTCGACTTGGTGTTTCTTCATGCCCGAAATGCAATCGACGCGAATCTTGATCCAAGCGTCGAGATCTTTTTGATAAGTGCTTTGCTCCGCCATGATCTTTTGGGCTTCGCGTGCGATGAGCGCGGTGTAGCCCTTGAGCGATTCTTCGCAATCTTTGTGCTTTCCCGCCTTGGCAGCGACAACCGCCTTGGCGACGGCACTCTTCAGAGTTTCGAGCTCCGTCGTAAGCTCGCCGAACCCAGCAAGACTCGGCTTTTTTAGGACGGCTTCGCTCTTCTTACCGTAGGCTTCGAGGGCCTCGCCAAGAGCTGTTTTTTTCATTAAAAGCGGCTTAATCTTCTTCCAGGTTTCTCGCTTCAAATCTTTCGGCAGTGTAGCGGCCATGGTATCACCTCGCACGGTTTAGGAAAGAACGAATCTCAAACGAAAACAACGTCAACTCAAATCATAGCGAGGCCGATTTGCCGAGTCAATGGCCCGATAAAACAGGCTCGATCGATCTGCCTGCCGTCCCAGGTGCCCTTCCCTTGGGACTTCAAAGCGATGACAATGGAACTTGTAGTTCATCCTCCGCCACCTCCCACTTCTTCCCCATGCTTTCCATCCGCCGAATCGATAGTCGCCGCGAAGATATCCGTGCCGCCATGAGCGAACTCCGCAGACGCCTCAGCCCGGAAGGGAATGTCGTCAGTGAGGCAGGGCGGAAACGAACCTTGGAGGTCTTCGGCGAGGCCCTTTCGCCCGTCCAGGTCGTGGAGCGGATTTGTCGCGACGTAAAGAGCTGCGGCCTACCGGCCTTGCTCGATTACTCGGCTCGCATCGACAAGGCGACCATCACTGCCGAGACGCTGCGAGTACCACGGGAAGAACTTGCCGCAGCCCACGCCCAGGCCGATCCGCAGTTTCTCGCTGCGATTCGCAGCATCCGCCGACGGATCGTGAAGTTCCAGGAGGCGATCTTGCATACCGATGTTCGCGTCGAAGTGCCGGGCGGATATCTGATCCAACGGTATCGAGCATTGGATCGCGTCGGCCTCTGCGTGCCGGGTGGGGCGGCCGCTTACCCTTCGACCGTGCTGATGACCGCCGTGCCGGCCCAGGTTGCCGGCGTCAAACAATTGGCCCTCGTCGCGCCCCCCACGAAATTCGGGGCGTACAATCCCGACCTTCTGGCCACTTGCCATGAGCTTGGCATTAGCGAAGTCTATCGCATGGGCGGTGCCCAGGCCGTTGCCGCGCTGGCCTATGGCGTCGAGGGCGTGCCGCGCGTCGATAAGATCGTCGGCCCCGGCAACTTGTTTGTCGCCCTAGCGAAGAAGCGCGTCTTCGGCGACGTCGATATCGATTCCATCGCCGGCCCGAGTGAGGTCGTGGTGATCGTCGATGGTTCGACGCGCCCCGACTACACGGCCTTGGACCTGATCGCCCAAGCGGAACACGCCCCCGGCGCAAGCGTGCTGATCGGTTGGGACGAAGCATCGCTCGACGCGGCGGTCGTGGAACTCGACGAGCAGTTGGCCCACCTGGAACGCGGCGACTTGGCCCGCCAAAGCCTCGAAGAATTCGGTGCCGTGATCTTGGCCCGCGATGCCGACGAGGCGTGCGCGTTGGCCGACGAAATCGCCCCCGAGCATTTGCACATTGCAACCAACAACGCGGCCGAATTGGCCGAAAAGATACTCCACGCCGGTGCCATTTTTCTCGGCAATTTCACCCCGGTGGCCCTCGGCGACTACGCCGCCGGTCCATCGCACGTTCTGCCCACCAGCGGAACCGCACGCTTTGCCGGCGGGCTATCGAGCAACGACTTCCTGCGGGCAGGAAGCGTTTTGCATTTCACGCAAGAAGGATTGATGGAGCTTGCCTCCGACGTGCAAATCCTGGCAACCAAGGAAGGTCTAACGGCGCACCGGGCGAGTGTGGAAGTGAGAATGAACGTCGAATGAGGTAGCCGTTCACGGATTCCGGGGGAATAATCGGGGGCGCAGCTAGTATTGGCAACGCCGGGCTAAGCTGTTCCTGTGCCACGAGGAAGAATCGAGCGGACAGGCTCATATACTACGTAAGAGCTTGTGAAAAAATAACTTGTTGAAGTTTTATCGTCGTGGTTTAATTGTGTAATTCCATTCGCCGTGAGATTCGTGCCGGTCGAGCCTCGCAAGTTCCAATTGTTCGTCGGGCACTGCGATTCCTTTGGGATAGGTCTTTTCGTCCAACTCAGCGCGAACGACCAGCCCTTTTGCCGTGCGTGTATGTCCAATCAATTCCACGATCGCTTGCAGTCGTGCCGGAGGTTGTCCGCGCCGGTTCTGCGCGATGAACGAGAACAGCCTGTGTTGCGAATACGGTCGGCCGGCGATGCGGCTTTTCCACGCTTTGGGGCATTCAGTTCCTCGCCTCCCGCCGCAATTGTTGTCGGCCCCGCCGCAATTGTTGTCGGCGACATGCAGGTTGTGGTTGCCACTGTAGTAACGCCTCACCAGCCGATTTCGATTGCCTCGCCGGCCGCTCACAGCCTACGCGACCGCTCATTGAGAGCCCCTTCGAGTTGTCGAAGCTTCCG
>JANXOJ010000031.1 GCA_025353625.1 Planctomycetota bacterium
AATCCACATGCTGGAGCCGTTCGATAATAAGTAAGGTTCATCCGACTCAAAAATGCGCGCGGCGTTGGCCCAAGGATTTTCGAGGCATGGGTCCGGTTTCCATTGGGGTTCCATGGAGCGGCCCTTTGAAGATAGAAAACGTCGGGGTTGCATCCATCGCTCCGCAATCGAGGGATTGAACCCCTGGGAGCGATTTTTTTTCTCAGACCGATTTGCCAAAATCTGCTTGACGTACTATGAACCTACCCAGTAGCGGCATGGCAAAGGAGTATTTTCCGTGCCGGTTTTTATAAATGAGGCCGGCCTCGCTGAGACTGCCAAACATTTGGCTAACGTGGCTTGCCGTGAATGGCTTTTCAATGAACTTCTTTGATTTTTCCACAACTTCGTGTGCCGTGAATTCACCGTTGCATCCATCGAGAGCAGCGATGACACCCAATAAGTCGCGCTGTCGATCGGTTGCCTTGGCCCATTGCCCGGCGAAAAAATCGGTGTCGAGTTTTCTGGTAATGTTGCGAATCTGGACCGTGGGGCCGTGCCCTGCGCCGATTTTCTGGAGTGCGGCATCGTAGACTTCGCGACAAATAAATTGGATGAAGTACGGATAGCCGCCCGACTCCTCGATGATTGCAGCAATCCACTCGTCGCTTAGGACGATCGGGCAGTCCGTCTGCTCGATGGGCTTGAGGATTGCGTCGCGACTGTCGGTTTCGTTGAGGCTTTCGAGAAAGACAACCCGGAACATGCGTTCGGCAAACGTTCGCGCTTCGACGAGCTTGGGGAAGAGCGTTGGCAACCCGGCTGCGGCCAACATGAAGGGGATGTTTTTCTTTTGGATTGACTGAAAAACATCGAGGATCAGCGACAGAGGGAATTCGTCGCGATCGCTTTTGTCGGACATATTCTGGGCTTCGTCGTAGGCAAAGACGACACCCCTGGCATTGTTGTCGGTTTTAGTGCACTCCCATGCCAATTCGAGAACGGCTTTCAGCTTGTCGGTATTCAGCCCTGGCGTTTCCTGGTAGATGGAGGCCATCGCCTCAAACGTCAGCCGATTGGACGGCGTCTGACTTTGGTGAAAGCCGATTCGCTCGACCTCGACTTTTGGTAATTCGAGCGACGACGTTACGACGGCAAGGTCCGCCATCAGGCGAATCGCAAGTCGCCGTTCGCTAAGGCTTGCGGCTTCGGTAAGGTCGGTGCCAACCCAAAGCCAACCGGCCTCCATTGCAATTGGCTTTAGCGCGTCGAGCAACACCGTTTTTCCGACGCCGCGCAATCCGGTCAGAATCAGGTTTTCGAGGATCACCGTCTGCTGCAAAAGCCGTCTGAATTCGTTTTTCTCCCAGTTGCGACCAGCAAAGTAAAGCGGCTTATGCCCAGCACCAGGCCGAAACGGGTTTCCAATGGCCGTTAGAGACATTTCGAGTCCGCAATAAGCTAATAAATAACGTTAGTTAAATATATAAATATCGTGAATTGACTACATTTAGTCAATACAATAATGTTACGATGTCTCCGTTTCCATTTTCCCATCGGCTGCAAAACGCCCATTTGTACCCACTCCCCCTTACCCTCTCCGCACATCAAGCTACACTAGGGTGACGGAGTAAGTAAAAGGGCAGGCCCGATTGCAGCCACTTTGCGTTTGTCTTGCCCGAACACGAATGCTAAA
>JANXOJ010000069.1 GCA_025353625.1 Planctomycetota bacterium
AACCCGTACCGTCCCAACCGCAATGAACCACGCGTGAGAAAACGCCGGCCCAAGAACTATCCGCTCATGACGAAGCCGCGCGCAGAACTAAAAAAAACCCTCTCCGCGTAAAGGCTTACGACTATTTTGATGCCATTCGCGCCTGTCCCCTTTATGTCTCAGCCGGCGCGGCGGTGCCTAGTGCCGTGCCCGAACCGGGAACGTTGGCACTCTTGGTCGCCGGGTTGGTCGTGGGGCTGGGCGTTTGGAAAAAGAATCGCGGAGTTAGGAGCTAGCAGCTGCGACGGATCGAGCGGCCTAGGGTTTCCTGCCGTTATCGCATTCGTGTGCAGTCCCGCGTGTACGCGGAAATTCGACGTCGAGACCGGCTAGAGCTTGGACGATGCACGCTTTACAATTGTCCTGCCCCTTCCCATCGGGCGTTTCTGCCCGTATCCTTAAATTCCATGCTCTCACCCACGGAAATACTTGGCCCCCACGGTCGGATCGCGGCGCGGCTGCCGAACTACGAACACCGCGACGAACAGATTGCTATGGCCGATGCCGTGGCTGCCGCCATTGAAAGGGGCCACCACCTCGTCGTCGAGGCCGGCACCGGCGTCGGCAAGAGCTTTGCCTACTTGGTTCCGGCCATCCTCGCCATGGCAGAACGTAAGAAAAACGCCCAGCCCGACGATAAGGACGCACCTCCGCCCCGCGTGATTATCTCCACGCATACAATCAGCCTTCAGGAGCAACTGCTGACGAAGGACTTGCCGCTGCTGCGGGCCGTCATGCCGACCGAGTTCACCGCCGTACTGGTCAAGGGTCGCCGCAACTACATCAGCTTGCGGCGGATGAAGAACGCCTTGAGTCGGGCCGCGAGCCTCTTTAGCGACGAGGAAGATTTCTCGCAGCTTCGTGCGATCGAAGCTTGGTCGCGGGAGACGACCGATGGTTCTCTCGCCGATCTCAGTTTCAAGCCCTCGCCGGCCGTCTGGGAAGAAGCGGCCAGCGATAGCACGAACTGCATGGGCCGTAAATGCCCGCACAATGCCGATTGCTTCTACTACAAGGCCCGGCGGAGGATGAGCCACGCACAAATCCTGATCGTGAATCATGCCCTATTTTTCACCGACTTGGCCCTGCGGATGGAGGGTGTCGGCATGTTGCCAAAATACGATACGGTCATTTTCGACGAAGCCCATACGCTGGAATCGGTCGCCGGCGATCACTTGGGGCTGCGGATCACCAGTGGACAGGTCGAGTTCGCGCTGCGGCGGCTCTACAACGATCGGACGAACAAGGGGCTTTTGGCGCGTGCCGATGCCAAAGAAGCCCAGATGCAGGTCGGCGATTGTTACTATCGCTCCGCGCAGTTCTTTGGCGATCTCGGCGACTGGCTTGCGGAACAACCGGGCGGAAGCGGCCGCGTGCGAAACCCTAAGATCGTCGATAATTCGCTCAGTGAAGGGCTGGCCAAGCTGGCTCGACTGGTCCGCGTGCAAGCGAAAGCGATCGAGAAAAGTGAGGAGCGGCAAGACTTCACGGCGGCGGCAATGCGGCTCGACGGCTTGGCCGAGAACATCGACCAATGGCACAAGCAGGAGATGGCTGAGGCAGTCTACTGGATCGAGGCAACGCCAGGCCGCCGGGGACAGCGCATTTCGCTGGCCGCCACGCCGATCGACGTCGGGCCGATCCTCCGCGAGCACCTCTTCAACAAAGTGCCGACCGTCATCGCGACCAGTGCCACGCTGGCCACCGGCAAAAAGTTCGATTTCTTTCAGTCGCGGATCGGCCTTACAAAAACGGCCTCGCTCTGCCTCGGCAGCCCTTTCAATTATGCCGAGCAGGCCCAGTTGATCTTGCTCGACGGCATGCCCGATCCCGGCAGCGATGCCCAACGCTACGAACGGGCCTGCTTCGACATGATACGCCGCTACGTCGAGCGAACCGACGGTCGGGCCTTTGTCCTCTTCACCAGCTACGAGATGATGCGGCGCGCGGCGACCGCGCTGACGCCGTGGCTTGCCCAACAAAATCTGGCCCTCTATAGCCAAGCCGACGGCACGCCGCGAACGATGATGATCGATCGGTTCAAAGCCAACCCGCGCGGCGTGCTTTTCGGAGTCGATAGCTTTTGGCAGGGCGTCGACGTGCCCGGTGATGCGCTGGTAAACGTAATCATCACGCGGCTGCCCTTCAGCGTCCCCGACCGGCCGCTGCTGGAGGCCCGGCTCGATGCGATAACTGCCGCCGGGGGCAAACCATTTTTCGATTACCAACTGCCCGAGGCGATTTTGAAGCTCAAGCAGGGCTTTGGCCGCTTGATCCGCACGAAGCGCGATCGTGGGATCGTCGTAATCCTCGACCCCCGGATGCGAACGAAGCCTTACGGAAAGCAGTTTTTAGCCTCGCTGCCGCCTTGTAAGCTGGTGGTGGAGAAGGTGGAGGGATGAAGAGCGAACGACCCGCGCTTTTCGATCCATCTTGAATGCGACAAAACACCTGTGCAGCGGTTTCCTATCGATGAATAGCGAAGGCACGCCTTTGCACATCAGGGGGCGGTTCCCTGCCTGCCGCTCGCAGGCTAGAATCACGGTCGTCCATCCACGCCGTCCATCCATCTCACTCCTGCATTGAAAGCCGCGCGATGAGCGTATTCCTGGGAATCGATATTGGCACCTCCGGCACCAAGACGTTGGCCATCGACGCCGCGGGCCGCATCCTGGCATCGGCCACACAGACCTACCCGCTGCATCATCCCAAGCCGCTATGGAGCGAGCAAGACCCCGACGATTGGTGGAAGGCGACCATTGCCACCGTCCGCCGCGCGGTCGAGGCCGCCAAGCTCAAGCCGGCCGACGTCAAAGCCATTGGTCTCTCCGGCCAGATGCACGGCTCCGTCTTTCTCGACAAAAATAACAAGGTCATCCGCCGCGCCATCCTTTGGAACGATCAACGCACCGCCGCCGAATGCGCCGAGATCGAACGGCGCGCAGGCGGCCGCGCGGCCCTCATCCGCATGGTTGCCAACCCGGCCTCGACCGGCTTCACCGCACCGAAAATTCTTTGGCTGCGGAACCACGAGCCTAAAAACTTCGAGAAGACCAAGAAGGTCTTGCTGCCCAAGGATGAAATCCGTCGCCGCCTGACCGGCGAGTTCGCCACCGAAGTCAGCGATGCTAGCGGAATGTTGCTGCTGGACGTTTCCCAAAGGGCCTGGTCGGCCGATTTGCTCTCCAAGCTCGACCTCGATTCGGCACTCTTGGCTCGCTGTTACGAATCGGAAGAAGTGACCGGCAAGCTCACGTCGATCGCGGCTGCCGAGTTGGGGCTATCGACCGATTGCCTCGTCGTCGGCGGGGCGGGCGACTGCGCGGCGGGGGCGGTCGGCAACGGCATCGTCACCAAAGGCGTGCTTTCAACCTCGCTTGGCACCTCCGGCGTGGTCTTCGTTCATAGCGACGAAATGAAGCTCGATCCCGAGGGCCGCGTACATACGTTTTGCCATGCCGTTCGCGGCAAGTGGCACATGATGGGCGTGAACCTTTCCGCCGGCGGGTCGCTGCAATGGTTCCGCAACGCCCTCTGCGAAACAGCCTCTGCGGACGCGAAGAAGAAAAAGGTCGATGTCTACGGCATCCTCGACTCGGAAGCCGCTGCCGCGCCCTGCGGCAGCGACGGTCTCTTCTTCTTGCCCTATCTTTCCGGCGAACGGACGCCGCACGCCGACCCCGACGCTCGAGGCTGCTTCATCGGCCTGACGCTTTCGCACGGACGCGGCCACCTCGTTCGCTCGATCCTCGAAGGCGTGACCTACTCAATGCGCGACAGCCTTTCCATTTTCGAGAGTCTGGAGGTGCCGATCAAGCGGATTCGGGCATCCGGTGGCGGGGCGCGCAGCCCGTTGTGGCGGCAGATTCAAGCCGATTGCTTCGGCTACAAGGTCGCGACGATCAATAGTGAAGAAGGTGCCGCGTATGGCGTCGCGCTGTTGGCTGCCGTCGGTGCCGGCGAGTATAAGAACATCGCCGAGGCGTGCGGTGCAACAATCCGCGTCGTCGGCGAGACTGCCCCGAACCGCGCCGCGAAGAAAGTTTACGACGCAGGTTTCCCGATCTATCAACAGTTGTATCGGTCGCTGAAGAGCGATTTCAAGGCGATTGCCCGACTGTGAGTGCGACGGTGAATCGCCTAGTGCTTTGTCGCAGCTAAAAACGGAGATTGCGGGTTCGATTTCGTTCGGGGAATTGCGGTACTATTGAGCTTTTGTCATCCCAAAATCAAGCCGTGACAAAGCACTAGGTTGTTGCGGGTATTTTTGCTGCGCTTTGGATCGTGGTGCCGAAATGCGACCGTTGCGCATGCGACGCGACGCATCAAATCGCAACGAATTGAGATCGCCGCACCGCACCGGCCTTCCAAGTTTAACGTCCATTCAGCAACTCAACACCGGACTTTTTACCCAATGATTACAAAAACGTTTGCCGTAGCCACGACTCTCGCGCTTCTTTGGCCAATCGGCGGATCGTCGGCTGCCGACAAACCCGATCCACCGAAACCTACCTCTCGCTCGGATCGCTCGATCGAAGGTTGGACGGTTCGCGTCGATGATCGACTGCTTCAGCCGCCCAACGAAGAACTCGGCTCGCGGGCGATGAAAGCTTTGGAGGCGAAGCTCGCCGACATTAACGCAGTGGTCGGGCCGGATCGGTTGGAAAAACTCCATGCCTTCACCATCGTGCTCGATATGTCGCACGGCAGGCTGACTTCGATGCAGTATCATCCTTCGGCCAAGTGGTTGGAAGATAACGGCTACTCGCGCGACTTGGCACGCTGCGTCCACATGCCCGTGGCGGCCGACCTCTTCGCCCCGCGACAGATCAACGTGCAGCCGTGGTGCGTTCTGCACGAACTTGCCCACGCCTATCACGATCGGGTTCTCGGCTTCAACGAAGTCCGCATTCGCGACGCTTACGAGCAATTCAGGAAGAGCGGGCATGGCGACGCGGCGTTGCTGATTACGGGCAAGCATGTGCGGCACTATGGCCTGACCAATCACAAAGAGTTTTTTGCGGAAATGACGGAGAGCTATTTCGGCACGAATGACTTCTTTCCATTTAACCGTGCGGAATTGAAGGAGGCCGAACCAGGAATTTACACGCTTTTGGAAGCGATTTGGGGGCCGGTGCAAAGCGAGCGGAATTCAAAACGCCCATCGTCGGCAACGTAATCATCTCGCTGTGTGAGATGAAACGACGTTTTCTGTGGCTTGCAAACTGGATCGACTTGCCTCAGTGCAAGACGATTACCCGTGCAACACCGACCGCTTTTGATTTGCCGGTTCTGAATCGTTGACGCCGCTACGATGGGATGCGATACTCACTCAATGCCGTCGCAGTTCGTTCGTCGTAACGCGGTTCCCATTTGAAAGCGAGATTTGCAATGAATTTTCTCCCGTCGTCGCTGCGTGCCTGGTGTTGCACGCGGTACAAGGCGAAAGCCATCCTACGGATCGCCGTCATCTTTGCATTTTTAGTCCTCCCGCCGCGAACGGCGTTTTCCAAGACGATGTCCGTTCCCCCGAACATTGTGTTCATCCTTGCCGACGATCTCGGCTGGGCCGACGTCGGCTGCAACGGCAGCAAGTTTTACGAGACGCCGCAGATCGACCGCTTGGCAAAAGACGGCATGCGATTCACCGATGCCTACGCTGCCTGCCCGGTCTGCTCGCCGACGAGGGCAAGCATTCTCACCGGCAAGTGGCCCGCTCGGCTGCATTTGACCGACTGGATCGCCGGCGAGGGTGACTCGCCGAATCATAAGTTGCTCGTGCCCAAATGGACGCAACAACTCGTGCTGAGCGAAGTCACGGTTGCGCGCGCGTTGCAGTCGGCCGGCTATAGGACGGCCAGCATCGGCAAGTGGCATCTCGGCGGCCCACGGTTCTTTCCCGAGCATCACGGCTTCGATCTGAACGTTGGCGGCAGCAATGCCGGCCATCCGGCATCGTACTTCTGGCCGTACGAGGGCAATCGCAACTCCTTGACCGCGCTGAAGCCCGGCGGCCACGAAGGCGAGTACCTCAGCGACCGACTGACCGACGAGGCCGAAAAATTCATCGAGCAAAACAAAGACCGCCCGTTCT
Source organism: Planctomycetota bacterium (assembly GCA_025353625.1). Classification (GTDB taxonomy): domain Bacteria; phylum Planctomycetota; class Planctomycetia; order Pirellulales; family Thermoguttaceae; genus JANXQG01. Next base: position 6,134 of record JANXOJ010000069.1, read on the forward strand.
TCCTCTACCTGCCCCATTATGCCGTTCACGTTCCCCTGCAAGGCAAGCCCGAAGTCGTCGCGAAGTATAAAGCCAAGCAGCCATCCAACGGGCAGGGCAATGCCGTCTATGCGGCGATGATCGAGAGCGTCGACGATAGCGTTGGCCGCATCGTGCGCAAGCTCAAAGACCTGGGCCTTGCCGAGCGAACCATCGTCGTCTTCACTTCCGACAATGGCGGGCTGTGGCCGCAATCGACTTCCAACGCCCCCTTGCGTGCCGGAAAGGGTTTCCTGTACGAAGGCGGCATTCGCGAGCCGCTGATCGTGAAGTGGCCCGCAACCATCAAGCCGGCGACGACTTGTTCCGTGCCTATTTCAAGCGTCGATTATTTCCCCACGCTGCTGGAATTGTGCGGCGTGAAGTTGCCCGGCAAGGTGGACGGTCAAAGCATTGCGCCGCTTTTGAAGCAGAGCGGAACAATCTCTCGCGAGGCCATTTATTGGCACTATCCGCACTACTGGGGCGGCAACCGCGTGCGGCCCGCCGGGGCGGTGCGGGCCGGCGATTGGAAGCTGATCGAGTATTACGAAGAGATGCGCGTGGAGCTATACAATTTGAAAAACGATCTCAGCGAAGCGCACGACATGGCGTTGGAAAACGCAAAGAAAGCGGATGAATTGCGGAACATGCTACACGCATGGCGAAAGGACGTTGACGCCCAGATGCCGACGCCGAACCCGAACTACACGCCGGGGAAAACAAAGAGTTCCGAGACCACGCAGTTTACCTCGTAAGGCACTGTTTTACTGCACCTAAAGACTGTCGGTCGCGGCAACGAACGGAGTTTGCCACTAGGCGGCTTCTTGGTGCATTTGAGTCAGAACTTGGGCAATCCAAGCGGCACGGCCGGGCGATGTACTTGAATTGGATGACGATAAGAGCGAAGAAGCCTGCGCAGCAGCCAAGGCCCAAAGCGTCTGGCGATCAATGGTTGGAACGGTAACATCGGTTGATAGAACGGCGTCGATGGCTGCCTGAGATACGGTTGGAGCGACGGGCGTTGCAACTGGCAATTCCACCGATACGTTTGGCGGTCCGCCGCCGGTTGTCGCAATGGCCGGAATCTCTGAAAGCGCGTCGGCACTATTGATTGCCGCGTCAACGCGGTCGGCGGGGTTGTTCGTCACCCCGGCGGCAGTCGATGTAACATCGGGCGTTGCAATTGCACTGGAAGCAATTGGTGTCGGCAAAATGGCCGCTGCTTCACCAGCAACCGGAGCGGCTGCCGCACCGCCGAAAACCAGCGTTGCCCCGGCCTGGATCGACACGCTTGCCCCGGCGGGAATGGCGTGGCTGTCGGTCAATTGGAGTTTTCCGGCACCGACGACCACTCCTCCGCTCATGGTATTGTGGCTGCCGACGGTGAGCGTGCCGCTGCCGAGCTTCTTCAAACTGCCGGTTCCACTGAGCGGCGCGCTGAGAACCGCCGAACCGCCGCTGGCAACATTAACGATGAGCTGATGGCCGCCGGTGTCGACGCTGCCGCCGATCGGTAGCTGCCCCGTCGTTACGTTAAGCGTTTCGTCGGCGGAAAGCTGGCCGCTAAGTTTCACGCCGCTCGTGCCGCTGCTACCGGGATCGAGCACGACCGGCGTGCCCGACAACGAATAGTTGCCGTTGGTGTAACTCGTGCCTGTGGGAAGATTGGCAACCGGGTTCCCGCCGCCGTTAAGAAGTTGATCGAGTTGAAGGAGAAGGTTGCCGATCTGCGATTGGCTTTGCGGCAAGTCGTTTGCCACTTTGGCGGCGGCCGGCACTTGTACGTGCAGTGCGTTTGTGGCTTGCGGAGCGATACCGGAGGCGGTCCAGGTTCCCGTCGTCGTACTGCCTGCGGCTACGGCATGGTCGTAGGTCGGATTCACATCAAAGACGAGCTGACCGGTTCCTTGCGTTGCCAAGTTGCGGAAGTCGAGATTGATCTTATCGAAGTAGGGCGCGCCGGTGATGGCAAACGTATCCAGATTGAACGACATTCCGGACGTGAGCAAGTCGGCACCCAACACGCCGTCGATGCCGGGGGCAATGTCCTGGACGATGACGCCCAAGGCACCGTCGGCTTGCGTCTCCTGCCAGACAAGTTCCGGCCCCTGGGTGGTTGCCAGCCGCAATTTGTCGATGGCCATGACGGGCACGTTGACCGTGCCGCCGACTCCGGTCACCGGCAGCGTATCGACCGCCTCATCCAGCAGGCTGCCGTCGTTGTTCGTATCGAGGCCAAGCTGAAAGGCGAGTGCGGTCGAGATGACCGACATTTGAGCACCCGTATCGACCAGAAACGTCCCGACCCGCGAAGTATTGCCGAATTGGACCGTCGCCGTTACGAAGGTCACCGGTGCCCAACTCGGCACGGGGGCATTGGCGGGCGAACCGGGTGGCAGACCGTCGCGCGGATCGAACGTCACGCTCGTATTCGTGGGAACCGTATAGCGGTGGCCGTTGCCGGCCGGCAAGGCATTGGAAAAGCTGACGCCGATCGACGGGCTGGAGAACAGGTCGCCGCCGGCCATCCCCGTCATATCGAGCGTCGTCACGCGGCCCACCATCGCCGGCATTCCGATCAGTCCCGGCACGCCGCCATCCTCGGCCGCACCGCCAAACTCAAAGTTTGGATTCGTGAGAATGCGAACGTCGTTGCTCGTCTGCGAAAGCGTATGGGCCACGCCATCGGTGCCGGCGAAATTGAGCTTATAGGGTGCCGAGAGATTAAAATCGGTCGCCCCGGCGACACCGATATCGGAAAAGGTGCCGACGTTTTGCAGGCCGTGGCCGACCAAATCCTGAGCCGCATTACTGACGAGCGTAATGCTATTGGCACCCGTGTCCAGCAATAAGTGATTGTAGGGATAGAGACTTACGCCGAAGATTTCGCCACCGGCTCCGTAGGGGCCTAGCCCGTGGCCGGTGGTCTGGTTTTGATTGAGCAGTTCGACGTCCACATAGGGCTGGTCGAAAACATCGGTCGCCGGGCCGAGTACGATCTGGCTGCCGCTGAGCAAGTGCCGAGCTTCGAGCCGCTCAAAGCGGAGGCCCCGTTTTCCCGATTTTCCGCGAAAATGTCGTAAACTTGCCGCCATGCCGCCTCCGTACCGTGATCGCAATAGGCTTCGAGCAGCAACCGAGCCCCACCCGGTCGCCGTGAAGTTTTTTGACGAGGAGATTATTGTAAACGATTTTTGCAAAGAGAAGAAATGCCGGAATGCGATCGGTGTGGCAAAAGGGAGCAAATTGCACTTTGCGTGTATGTTCACCGCCAGTCCGCAATTACCGCACAAAACCCCCCTAAAGGTGTATTCTCTCTGACAGAGGGTAGAGTTACGCCACTAATAAAACCGATATCATTTGTGATATGCTTTCAAAAATGCTATCATAGATGATATAATTGTTTCGGCTCCGATCCGCCATTCCGAGGGTCGGGTCTGCGGTAGCCTCGGTTTGAAACGGGAGGACAAACAGATGCAATTGTTCCAAGAATTGGAGAAACGACGACGGGAGTTGGGAATGAGCCGTTCCACGCTCGCACGTCGGAGTCATGTCTCTCTTCCCACCGTCAACCGGATCATGTCGCAGCAGCACCCGCGGCCCACCTTTGCCCATGTTGCTGCCATCGCTGACGTTTTGGGCGTCGAGCTAACCCCGGTGCCCAAGGCCGAAAGCGAGGAACTGAGGCAACGACAAGCAAGGAACAAGGCGAGACAACTCGTCCGTCTGGTTCAGGGAAATTCCGGTCTTGAAGGCCAAGCCCTGGACCAAACAGAGTTGGAATCCTTGATCGTTCGGACTGCGGAGTATCTGCTTCAATCCAAGAGGAAGCTGTGGGCGGAATGATGGACGTATCGGAAACGCTTCCCGGCGAGACTCCGATTGACGACCTATCGGGGCTGAAACTGAAGGACGTAAGAACCCGAAAACGGCTTTCGCTCGTCGAAGCCGAGAACATTCTCAAGGCGACCGTGAAGTATTTGGCGGCGAAGCCAAGCCGCCGCTCGGCTCCGTTCACTGTTACTTGGTTCCTGAAGCTACATCGGGAGATGTTCGGCGACGTTTGGGACTGGGCCGGAAAACCACGGAAGACAGACCTCAACATCGGTGTGGCTTGGCACCAGATCGAGTCGGATCTTCAGAGTTTGACTTCCGACCTGGAGTTCTGGAAGAAGAACTGGTCCGACGTGCTCGAACAAGCCGTCTACTCACACCATCGCTCCGTGCGCATCCATCCTTTCATGAATGGGAATGGCCGCTGGGCCCGAATGCTCGGCAATATCTGGCTCCGACTCCACAACTGTCCGGTTACGCAGTGGCCGGAAGAATCCATCGGCACGGTGAGCCCAGTTCGTAACGAGTATTTGGCAACAATCCGGTCTGCCGACAACGGGGACATGACTCCGCTCCTGGATATTCACCGAAGGTTCACTGCCAAGGCTGCGTCTGAAGTCGAAGGGCCGTAACCTCGCAGTTGTAAGCATGCGATCATCAAGCGCATCGAACTTCATCGGGCCATTCCTCATCCACGAAGGCGTTGTCGTCAGCTATTCGCAAGTACCAGACGATGTCGAATCCCTCGGCCAGTGCGGGAAGTTCCAGTCGTTTGTGCATCATCAGTATTCCGCCTACCGGAATCCGTTGAGCGGCGGAGCGACTCTCGTTGCGGCGGAGGCAATCCTTCACCTTGGACCGGAAGTAGTAGCCGACAACCCGGAAACGAGCCACCTTCGCTGCCTCCATGTACTTTCGGCGTTCCTCCCGTAGCGTTCGTAGAGTCGATGACGAACGGCTGCTGGGTATCCAGACACACCTGCATCAGCCGGATTTCACAGTTGCGGTACTACCTCGCCCCCACGAATGTCTCCACGATCAAGCCTTTTTCATCGATCCGCGCCGTAACGGCACCGGTGTCCGCCGTGTGGAGCGTGCGGCCATACTTCGCATAAATC
>JANXOJ010000070.1 GCA_025353625.1 Planctomycetota bacterium
GCCCACGAAGAGGGGACGTGGCACGTGCCGCTGACGGTTCTCATCGATCAGGAAAGCGCAAGTGCGGCGGAAATTTTTTCCGGTGCGATGCGCGACCACCATCGAGCTACCATCGTTGGCGTCCGAAGCTTCGGCAAAGGCTCGGTGCAAGGTATTTTCCAGCTTGAGGGGATGGAATCCGGGCTGCGCCTCACGACGGCCAAGTTCTACTCCCCCAAGGGCAGGCCCTACAGCCGCGTCGGTGTCGAGCCGGACGTGCTCGTTCGCCAAACGGCCAAGCCGGTCGCCGGAGTGATCCCCAGTGCCGACGACGCCATGCTAAACGCCGCGCTGCAAGTCGCCCGAAATAATGCGCTGCCGCGATAAACGCTCCAAACCCTTTATTCCTTCAACTCTTTAATCTGCACGTTGCGAAACGCCACCGGGTCGTTGTGACCGCAGAAGCCGAAGTGCCCGCGCGTGAGCAGCTTGCCGGGGTGGGGCGAGTTGTGCATGTATTCCGATACCGTTGCCAGATCGGTATCGTTCACCCGCGTGCCGTTGAGCTCCATCGTCAATTTTGAGCCGCGTGCCGTGACTTCAATAAAATTCCAATCGCCGACCGGCCGCAAGTAGCCGCGATGTACGGCCGTCATGCCGTAGGCCGAGCCGCAGTATTGACGCGGGTCGAGCTTTTCGTAGACTGCCGCCGTGTCGTCGAGTATCTGACATTCGCACATCCCCACGTATGCTCCATCGCCTTTGCCGGGATAGCGAATCGCCAGCCCATTGTTGCCGGCCGGGGGAAGGCGGAACTCGACGCGGGCGACAAAATCGGCATATTCGTCCTGGGTATAAATGTTGCCGCCCTTTTTCGGTAGGCAGACAATTGCCCCATCCGCGACTTCATATTGATCGATCGATCCGGCCCAGCCGCTAAAATCCTTGCCGTTGAAGACATCGACAAAGCCCTCGGCATTTTGGGAGCGAAGAATCGCGTTCGCTTCGGCGGATGGAATCTCGCGGACGAACAGGTTCCGCCACCGTATCTCGCCGCCGTGGGTCTGAAGTTGGATTGGGCCTTTCTGCAACAACGGCCGTGCGCTATTGCCCTTGGGCGAATCGACGGTCTTCCCCCAATAGTTCTCCAGGCGGGCATGGCGTACCACCAACTTATCGTTGAGGTAGACCGTCACTCGCTCGCCCACCATCAAGATGCGGAACTTGTTCCACTCGCCAAACGGCTTATCGGCCAGTAGCAGCGGATCCTTGCCGGGCGAGCCGGGACTATTGTTCCAAAGCCCGCCGCTCCCTTTATCGGCCCCGAGGTTCCACTTGCCACCTTCTTTGGTGGTGTCCCAAATCTGAATCTGCGGCGTACCACGCAGATAGATGCCGCTATCCGCCTTCGCCACGGTCTTGTATTCCACCAGCAGCTCGATGTCGCCGTAGTCCGCGTCGGTCGTCAAAAAGGCACCCTGACCGTCGTTCACCAACTCATCGCCCTCCATTTTCCAATGGGCTTTCGTGGTCGCGGTCCAGCCGGCGATCATTTGCTTCCGCTTGGCCTCCGGCATGGCAGCCAAGGTGAACGGACTGAAATCGGGCATGCCGTGCCAGCCGGAGAGGTCTTTGCCGTTGATGAGCGAGGAAAAGTGCTCAGGCGGCGTGGCAGTGGCGTGCGTGGCAGTGGCGTGCGCGGCAGTCAAAGCTAGTACCGTCAAAGCCAAAATGGTGTGGGAAATGGCTCGCATGAGAGGCTCGCTGGAAAGAATTTGGATAGGGTGGATGGGCAAGATGTGTACCGTATCGTAGCCGATTGTTGCCGCTCACCAACCCATCTTGCGAGGAAAAGTCGAAATAATTGAAAGAATCCGCGCAGGAAGCTTGACAAGAATTACGTTTCAGACTAGAAAGGAGGGTTAGGGATATGGGTGGGTCTGCGCGGACAGTTTCTCTCTGGGATTAACGGACGTGTAGACCCGAGTGTTCCGAGCGAAGGGACGATTCCGCCCTTTCGTTCGTCTATTTGGGAATTTACGTACTCGTTTTAGCAAAATTTTGCCGTGCGCCCTGATATGGCCGGTTGGCCCGCTTAAACTCGGGTTTTTTCCGGTGTTGTCGGTCGGTGCTTCGGTTGGTTTTTGTGCCTGCGAAATAATTGATTCATCAATTTGCTCTCTTTCTCGATTGAAAGTACTACGCCATGAAGAGCTTCCTTCTTGCCTCCACGCATTTTTTCCTTCGGCAGCGTACGCCGGATGCCCGCGTTCGACCGACAAGCGTCGCATCACTTGTGAAATTCTTCGTTCTTCTGGCGGCTTTTGGTGCTTTAATGGCCGTCGGTGCAACCTCGGCCTCCGCAGCCACCGTTTACTGGGATTCGGACACTGCTGCCGCCGGCAACAACGTCAACGGCACCGGACTCGGGGGAACGGGCAGCTGGGCGACCGGTGTGTCGAATTGGTGGGTCAGCCCTAGTGTCGCCGACAGGGCTTGGGTGAACGCCAACCTCGATACGGCCTATTTCGGCGGTGCCACCGGCACCGTCACATTGACCGCATCGCAGAGCGTGGGCGGATTGATCTTTTCGACGACCGGCTACACGCTTACCGGCAACACGCTGGGCCTTGCCAGCGGTGCCCCCACCATTGCCTACACTGGCACGGGAAACTCAGCCATCATCAACTCCGTCATCAACGCCCCCAACGGCTTTTCAACCACTTTCGGCACCGGTACTCTCACGATCGGCGGCAGTATTTTTACCTCCGGGAACAATATCTCTCAGACGGGTGGTACCGTCGTTCTTGGCGGCTCCAATGCCGGCTTCACGGGCGTTTATACGGTCAGTTCCAGCGGAGCCGTTACCGGTTCGCTGAAGTTGACGTCGTCGGCCGGGTTGGGGAATGCCACGGGCTTAACGATCCAAAATAGTTCCGCGACGGGTAGTGCGCTTAACGGCGGCACCGGAACGACGCTCGATCTCACGGCATTGACCACCAATCTGACGATCACTACGCCCATTAGTATGGTGACCGATGCGGCAAGTGCGAACTTCCGCACCGCGATTCTCGTTGCGCCGGCCGCCGGCAGCACAACAGCCTTAAATGGGCTGATTTCCATAAGCGGTACCGGTGCAACGCAGTTTTACGCCAACACCGCCGCCGGCGGCACGTTGGCAGTCAACGGAAACATCAACGGAACGGCCGGCAATATCACGGCTCGCGGCAATACCAGTACGATTGCATTCAATGGAATTTTGAACGATGGTACCACGCCCATAGCCATTACCGACAATGCTACCCTGTTTCTGCCGACCGCCGGAAATTGGGGAGCCACGAATATCAACTTCGGTACATTGAGAATGGGTGCCGCCAACGTCCTGCCTGCCGCCCAGATCGTCACGATTGGCCAAGCCGACACCAACGCCGTAACTTTCGACCTTAACGGCTTCGGTCAATCGATCAACGGATTTTCCCTAATCGCCGCCACGAGCGGAACCAAAACGATCACCACGGCCACCGCTGCGACGCTGACGCTCGGCTCCGGTGGCTTGCAAATCAACGCCACGGCCAACCCGACCCTTGCGATCGCCGGCAGCACAACGCTTGCAACCACCAAAATAATCTACGGCGTCAGCCCCACCGGCACGACGATCTCCTCGGCCAATAACGGCAATATCAATCTCTCTGGCGGAACGATTGACCTTCTCACCAATGCTGTTGCCGCCAACAAGCAGAACACAATCTCCGCGCTCATTACCGGCGGTGGCGGCATCACGATCCGCGCCAACGGCGATCTCAGTGACGGCGGTGGCGGCAGTGCCGGCTATTTTGCCTTCAACAATACCGGAAACACCTACACGGGCGGCACCACAATTACGTCGGGTATCGTGAATCCAGGCACCACGGACGCCCCCTTCGGTCCCGTGGCAAACGCAATCACCTTGAATGGCGGCGGCATCGTGACCACCGCTAACGCTGCTTTCGCGGCCGGTCGCACGATCCAACTCGCCGGAACCGGCTACCTCCGTCAGTACAGCAATACCCCGCAGACGGCATTGACCGTCAACGGCCCCATTACCGGTGCCGGCCAGCTCAAGAAAACGGACGGCGGCACGCTCATTCTTACCAGTTCCGCAAGCACCTTTAGCGGCGGTGCCTACATCGGCGCGGGTATGCTCGTCGTGAGCAACTCGGCTGGCTCAGCCACGGGCACTAGCGACGTTACCGTCAACAACGGAATCTTCAGCAGCGGTGCGGGCAACGTCGGCTCGATTACCGGCAACGTACTTCCCGGCACGGGCACGATGCAGATTCTCCCCGGCGGCGCGAGTAGTTCCGGCACCATGACCATCGGCGGTCTGCAAACCAAGTCCGGCGCGTCGGTCAGTTTCGATATGTCGTACGGGACCACCACCGCCGACTTGATTAAAGTCAACGGCGCAACGCTCGATTTCACTGCCGGCCCCGCCACCTTCACGCTGGCCACCAACGGCGTCCCCTATTCGGCCGCTCCGGGCAACTATCAACTCTTCCAGTTCAATCAAGGCACCACCGTCGTCAGCAACTCCGGCAACGTTGTCTTTGGCGGCCTGCCGCGCCAGAATCTCCAATACTCGTTGACTTCCGCACCCGCCGGGTATCTGGGTGTCAGCGTTACCGCCGTCCCCGCAATCTCGTCGGGTTGGCAGACGAATGGCGGCGGGAACTGGATCGACACCGCCAATTGGGATAGCGGCGCATCGCCGGCAGTCCAAGGCGACATTGCCACGCTCGGCTTGGTTCTCACCGGTGCCGCTACGATTCCCCTCAATAGCTCGCCGCACGTCGGAAATTTGACCTTCAATCCGAACAATGCCGGCGCGGCCTACACGGTCACTGCCGGAGCCACTGCCTTCGGCCAGTTGGCCAACGTCCTAGTGTTGGATGACACAAGTTCTACCGCCCAGATCAACAACACGGCCGGCTACAACACGATTACCGGCCCCGTCGCCCTCCTAAGCCCGACGACGAATGTTACCTCCTCGTCCGGCACGCTGTTGGTGTCCGGTGCGATCTCCGGCACCGGCGGATTGGCCGTTCAG
>JANXOJ010000177.1 GCA_025353625.1 Planctomycetota bacterium
TCGGTCCCCCTGAAATCGCCCGCCCAAGCGGTCTATTTCGAGGCATCGCCGCACGAACTTCAACTCCGCGACGCGGCCTTGTTCCGCTCCGCGCCGGTTTCCGACGAACCTCCCAGGAAGCGGCCCGTGGTTCTCGATGGCACCCGGCCTGCAACTCTTCCTTGGAAGGAAAGCCTTCCGACGGGTGCCCGATTGACGCGCATGGACGATGGCCGCATCGAGCTTTTTGCCGAACGGACGACGACCCTTTCCCAAGGGACGCTCGCCACAGCCGCTGCCGGGCTTTATGAAGTCGTCTTTCAGATCGACGAGGCAACCCCCGGCACCGGCCTTGCCTTGCTCAATGAAAGAGGCGAGCCGATTGAGGGGATCGAATTCGCTCGCGATAATAAACTGCGGCCCGTTTTCGGACTCGGCAACCCGCGCGAGCCGCCGCCCTCCGACGGCTGGGACTTCGAGAACCGCCCGGTTCCTTTCGCGTCGGCCGGGCAATGGTTTCGATTGGTCGTCGCCGCCGGAATCTCGCGATGTTGGATTTCCAGCGACGGAACACACTGGGGCCGCATTTTTGAGCAGCGCGAGCGGATCGGCCCGTGGCGGACGATTAGCTTGTACGCCCGCGAGGCCAACGATCCCAATCGGCCCGATACGGCGCGTCGCCGAATTTGCTTGCGTAGCTTACAGGTCCGCGAGCTCGACGGACTTTCGTCCGCCGTATCCGCCGATCTGTTGCAGAAGGCCGCAAGCATCCCGCGCAATTTAGATCCCTGGGAACCGTTTGAAAAGTGGACGAAGCGGATCGATCGGCAACTTCCCCAAGGCGCATCGCCGATCGAGTGGAGAACCGCTTGTGCCATCGATTCCTTGAAAAGCCCCGTCAATGGAGATGCGGCTCAAAGGTCGATCGATCTCGTCCTAAACGAACGACTGATGCACGTCCCTTCGCTGCCCGCTCGAATTGCGGTTCTGCACGATGCGGCCCTAATAAGCCGCTGCCGACAGGACGATGCGCAGCGGTTGCTCGAACATTGGAATCGCCTGGGCCGCAACGTGTTGATCGGCAGCTCGGATGCCGATTTCGATCTCGTTCGCCAGGCGGTGATGAAGAGTTCCATCGCGGCCGCACCGCAGCACGGCGGCCCGATTTCCTGGGAATTGGCGATCGAGCGGATGCTGCTACTCTATGCCGACCACCGTGGGCCTGCCTTCATTCGCGGACTTGAAGAATTGAACTTTTGGCGCGCCGGCGATCCGCACGTCGGTGGTTGGCCCACCGAGGAAAATCTGGGACGGCTCCTGCCTTGGTTCAACATTCAGGCCGCTGCCGGGGCGACGCACGGCCAATTTGCCGACGTGGGCGGACGCCAAAGCCTGACCGCGCCGGTGAGCCGCGCCGCTTTGAACGTCCTCACCGATCTTCAAGCGTCGCTGCAAGGTAAGCAATACAAAGAGGCGGCGGGCATTCTTGCCTCCAGCACCGCACCGCGCGACGATGGCCTGGTGCCGTGCCCCGACGATCCGAGGCTCCTCGTTTCCTTTCGCGTGGCGTTGCGGCGGATCATGCTTCGCAATCAAGAGCTTCGCGACGCAATGAGCCGTCAGGTAGGTCCGGCCGATCAACTCCGCGTTCAGCAGACGTTTGCCCAAGGCAATATCGCAGCCATCGAGGCATTGTCCATTCAATACTACGGCACGCCGGCGGGGGCGTCGGCATGTCAGTGGATGGGCGACCGCGCGCTTGCCGCCGCCGATTGCGTTGCAGCCCTAGGTTGGTATGAAGAAGGCCGCGCGATGGCCTCGGAGGAGCAGAAGTCCGACCTTGAGGCCCGGCTTCGGCTCGCTGGAGCGATGCTCGGTCGATCGATCGGCACGCCGCCGAAGCAAGCGGTCGCCTTCGGAGAAAGCAGAATTCCGCCGGAGCAATTTGAAGGTTGGATCCGCAATACGGCCGCGC
>JANXOJ010000086.1 GCA_025353625.1 Planctomycetota bacterium
CGATTCCACTCGAATTCGGCCGCGCGCTCCAAATTGCCTACCAAGTCGCCGCGACGAATCTCTAGTTTCGAGTAATCGCGCCACTTCTTGGGATAGCCGATCTTGGGGGTGAACTTATCGAGCTTGGCCAATGCCTTCTGCCGAGTTTCGGCACTCATCCAATCGTTTTTCTCCATCGCATTGCGGTAGGCCAGAAGGACGTTTTTGACCATGATATCCATGCGCCGTTTGGCTTCGGGTGGAAAATGCTTCTCGACGTAAAGTTTCCCCAGAGCCTCGCCCAAGCAGGCTTCCACGGTGCCGACGGCCCGCTTCCATCGCGGCCGGTTTTCCGGCACGCCGCGCAACGTCGTTCCGTAGAAGGCGAACTGGGCATCGACCATTTCTTTATTCAACACGCCGGCATAATTTTGTACAACGCTCCACTTCAGCCATAGTTTCCAGGTGGAAAGCGGTACAGAATCGAACATTTCCGAAAGCGCGGCGAGGTACGACGGCTGACCGACAACGACATTCAGTGGGACTTCACCTTGCTGCTCGACCCCCAGACCGGCGAAGTATGCCGGCCAATCGATGCCCGGAGAAAGCTTGGCCAACTCGGCCAGCGTCATTTTGTTGTAGGTCTTATTGGCATCGCGATTCTGCTCCTTGGACCAATGGGCCTTCGCGATCCGCGATTCCAGGTCGACGATCTGCTTGGCGACATCTTTTGCCGGTGCGGCATCGACCACTTTCGCCAGCACCAGCATGCGTCCAACATGCTCGCCATAAGCAGCTAGCTTGGCCTTGTATTTCGCATCCCAATAGTATTCGCGGTCGGGCAGCCCCAGGCCGGCTTGCGATAGGTGCAGAATATGCCGATCCGAGTTCTTGGCGTCGGTGCCGACGTAGCAGGCGATCGGCCCGGAAATGCCGATATGCTCGAACTGCGTCAACAGTTTCAAGAACTGGGCCTTGTTTTCGACCGTATCGACGGCCGCCATTTTTTCCGCCAGCGGCTGGATGCCAAGCTGCTCGGCCTTGGCTTCATCCAGGTACGAGGCGTAGAGATCGCCCACCTGCTGCTGCTCGCCGCCGGGCTTGCTCTCCTTCGCGGCGGCTGCCGCATCAATGATTTCGCGGAGGTCTTTTTCGGCCTTCTCGGCCAGCACGGCAAAGATGCCGTAGTCCGAACGATCCGCGGGAATCGCCGTCCGCGCTAGCCACGTCCCATTCACGGCGCGAAACAGATCGTCCTGCGGGCGGACTTTTGTATCGAAGTTCGCCTTGTCGATCCCGCTTTGCACGCTCGCCGTGGCCACCGAAGTTGCTACCACGGCCTGCGTTCTCGCGGGCATTGCACGGCGACGCAAAATGGCCCTGGAAGGCGCATCGGCGGCCTGCGACTGCGAGGCTGGCTCGAGAATCAGGGTTGCCAACAGACAGGAAGGCACGAGAGCAAAAAGACAAATTCGGCGAAGATTCATGGAATTGTGGTTCCGGGAGAAACAAATGAGGCCAGAATCCCCAATTATTGCCGTAAGAGAGAACGCAAGCAAGGGCAGATGACCCTGTGGCCGATAAGGACGCGCGAGGAAATAAATAAGGGTCATATTTCCGCCGCTGAGGAAACGGTGGATAGTTGAACGTACCAACGCATGGAATGCACCCTCCAAGAACTTTGCCAATGCGGGTGTGTGACGTTGATTAATCGCCCGTGGCGTTATCGCAGCATTGCACTGGGCTGCTATTTGCGCTAACTCCTCGTCGCTTGCCTCCGGATTTTGTCGGAAGCCCAACACAAATGTCTTCAGCAAGGAGCACTCGCCAAACTTGCCTGCCTGGGCTTCCGCAGTTGCGATTTCTCCAAAACATGCTGCAATGCAGCACCTACCTTGGCTATAATGTTCACGGGAAGCTCCTTCTTCCCATCCCTCGTTGTCGTTACCTGGTGAT
>JANXOJ010000153.1 GCA_025353625.1 Planctomycetota bacterium
ACGCCGGAAGGCAAGTTGCTCGACACCAGAAGTTGGATTGCCCGCAAGGTGAAGTAGGCCGCTGCCTACGAATAAACCGTGCCGATACGGAGGAGGCGCAATTCGTTCTGCGCACGGGCTAAAACTTCTTCCCGCACTGCTTGCAAAACTTCGCGTCCTCCTGATTCAGCGTTTCGCACGATAGACATTTGAGCACAACGATCTTCTGAGCTTCTGCCTTTTGGGACTCTGCCGAGCCGATCTTGATCTGAGCCTCGTCCAAAACATCCTTCAGCATGCCTCCTGCCATTCGGCTGTAGGGTTCCACGTCCTGGCGGGCCTGCTCTGGGTCGAGAATCACACCGGAGCCGGCCAGTCCGCGGGCACCGATTCCCATGACGATTCGGCCGAGGACCAAGAGCGCCATGCCGCCGAATGCCCTATACATCTCCGATTTCGCATTGCTCTCGAAATTCGAGAAGTCGCCGAAGTGCATGGCAAATGTAACGAAAGTCGAAAAGAACATCAGTCCACCGACAATCATCATGCCCATGCCGGCGTAATAGGCCGTTTGTCTTTCTTCCGAGATTTGTCTGCTCATGGGGTCTACTCCGAACCGAGCAACGTTTGAAACTCCAGAACCGGCGGTTCCGTGCAGCCAACGAGCTTGGCATCGAGTCCCTGGAAGTGCGGCGTTTCCAAATGGGCGTCAAAGGCGGCTTGGCTGGCCCACTGTTCGTAAAATATGAAAAGCCCCGGCGTCGATTTCGATTCGTGCAAATTGTAGCAGAGGCAGCCCGACTCGCGACGACTTGGTGCGAGCATATCGAGCAACGCCTGCCGCACGACCGCTTCATGGCCGGATAGGGCCTTAACCGTCGCCGTGAGAACAACACTATCCGCCGGAACGCCGGCTTGCGGGATTTCAGAACTGCTATTGGTCATTTCAGAACTCTTCGGGAGTTGGAGGGACTGTCTTGTTACCAAGATAGAATAACGGATGATTTCGAAACCCTCAACTGCTGCCAAGCTGCCGAACGCGATTTTATGGATGGTAATTTTTAACACGGTGCCAGCGGCGACGCGGCCAATTGCGCCGTCGCCGCTGGCGCCGGGTTAAGCGACTCGTCTCAATACAATAGGCCCCCCTTATGGTCGGAATTGACTCGCAAACTACTCGGTTTTTGTAAACGTTGAAGTAAATTGCGTCGATAATTTTGAGACTTCTTTCTTCAGCTATCTTAACCATCCGCCAAACACCCAGCCTCGTGGACCGCGCATGGAAATGCTTACAACTTCTGGATTGGCCTTCACGCATCCTGCGAGCCTTGCGGCTATATCCGCACCACCAAAACGGTTGGAACGACAGCGGGTAGGAATTTCCTTTGCGGTCAAGGGGACGCATCGCGAACTGGCCGAGGCCGTTCGTGAGGAACTTGGCTATCGCGGCCACGACGTGCAAATGGTGGGCGAACAATCGCTGCCGTCGAGTGAATTCGACCTCGTCCTCCTGATCAACGCGAGTACATCGACCGACACTTTGCTTCGCGAGATCGCATCGACGTCCCAACGGCCGCGTATCGTGCTTTGGCAAACCGAGACACTTCCGCCGCCCGATCTTGCCCCGGATAGCGAGCGAATCGCATTAACGGCCTCGGGCTGGTCGTTGGATTCAGCGCACCCCTTGTGGAAGAGGCTGAAGCCCCTAGTTCCGACGGGCGACGGCCTCGCTCGTGCTTGGCGCAATTTGCAGGGTCAGACTTCAGAAGCCGTCGACGACGCGTTCCAAGGCGTACCGGTCGATCGGGTTAATCTGGTCGTGAACCGTTGGCAACGCATTTGCGGTTACGTGGCGGAAGGGCGCGTCGATCGCGTCGTAGCAAGCACTTGGCCGAGCGTTGAATTTCTTCGGTCGCGCGGCATCGCTGCCGATTGGGCACCGGTGGGCTACCATCCGCGATTTGGCACGCCTTCCGGCGATCCAGAGGCGGCGTCGTGGTTTGCGGCGAAAGATATCGACGTGCTTTGCTTCAGCGGCAAAAATGGTTCGTGGGCTGAGTCCGAGTTGAATTGGCTGAAGAACGAGCTCGTCGCACGCGGCGTCCGCATGGTAACGGCATCCGAAGACTGCTGCGGCGCAGATCGCGAGCAGCTTTTCCGCCGCGCCCGGATCGTCGTCAACGCGGCCCAATTTCCCTGGGAACCGCTCGCGCCGTGGCTGGCCATTGCAATGGGATGCAAGACGTTGGTGCTTTCCGAGGCGATGGCCAATTCGCATCCATTTCATGCCGGGGAACACTACGTGGAGTGCCCGCGTGCGCAATTGCCCGAGGCTGTCGCCTGGCACCTGAGTCATCCGGATTATGCCCAGGAACTGACCACCATCGCCTACCGATTCGTGACGCGAGCACATACGCTTCGCAAATCGTTGGCGGTGATACTCGGCGGGTGATTCTCGGCGGGTGATTCTCGGCGGGTGAAGTGCTGCGCTGGAACGAGTTCAACTCAGAAGGGCGGAACGAGCATGCGCAGTTCCGACCATTACTGAATGAAGCGCATTCACAATCTGCTCGGCCACCTGTGCCAAGCCGCATCGATTCGACGGCAGCTCGATTAGCGAGCGACACATTCCGGCGGTCATGATGTTGAGGCCGTTGATTTCGCCGTCGCGAAAGTCAGTGCGGACACCTACGACCGGCTTGCCTTTGGCATGGGCGTAAGCCAATTCAATGCAGGTGCCGGAGTCCGAATCGGGGCCGTCGAGAATGGCGACGACCACGTCGCAGCGTTCCAGGGCTTCCATCAAGCGGTCGAAAACTCGCTTGGCAAAGTCGGGTAGCCCTTGGAACTCTTTGTCGCAATCTTGAGGCACAAAAATATCGAGTGCGGGGTGAAGCAGCTTTATCTCACGGATCAAGTCATCGTTGAAGCGACGTTCGGCAAGCGTGAAGAGCGGGCCGGCAAAATAGACGTTCATGCTTAAAATTCTGCCAAGAAATTGAAGAAGCCCGCACCCGAGAGGCGAGCTTCTTCTATCGATATGTTTTCAGGGAGAGGCAATACGCCGACCTCGGTTACCTGCTGCCCATGTTTTATATCGAGCTAGCGGTGGAACCCGGTGTACCGGCCCTTCCTACGAGTTGACCAACTACTTATAATATAGCAAGTTCTGCAAATTTGGCAAGCCCTTTTGAAAAGAATTCTTGCATTATGTCTTCGATTTCACGAAAAGCCGTTTTCGTCCTGGCTCCGATCATCGGGCTGACAACCATGTCACACTCTCAGAGTTTCGCGGCAGAGGACAAAAGCGATGCAAAAGCGGCCGTTGCCGACACGCCCGGCCAGCAGACCGCCCACACCATGCAGCACAGCACCAAAGACGCTCTAAAGTATTTGCTCTACATTCCCAAGGATTACGCGAAGAAGGAGAGTTGGCCGCTGATGCTCTTTCTTCACGGCGCGGGTGAACGGGGCGACGTTTTGGAACTGGTCAAAAAGCATGGCCCCCCAAAGTTGATAACCAAGGGGCAAGACATGCCGTTTGTGGTTGTCTCTCCGCAATGCCCCGGCAGCCACTGGTGGGAGCCAGTCGCGCTTTCGGCACTTCTCGACGAAGTCGTGGAAACGCACAAAATCGATAAAGATCGCGTTTACGTAACAGGTCTGAGCATGGGCGGTTTCGGTACGTGGTCGTTGGCCGCGCAGACGCCGAAGCGTTTTGCGGCAATCATGCCCATCTGTGGTGGGGGCACGCCAGACACTGCAAAACTGCTGACGAATTTACCCATTTGGGTTTTTCACGGCGGCAAAGACCCCGTCGTGCCGCTGACTCGCAGCGAAGCAATGGTCGAAGCCCTAAAAAAGGCTGGCGGTAACGTGAAGTTCACGGTCTATCCCGACGCGGGCCACGACGCCTGGACAGAGACCTACAACAATCCCAAGGTCTACGAGTGGCTGCTTGCGCAGAAGCGGAAGTAAAAGTTCTACTCGATCTTCAACAACTCCACCAAGAAGTGCAGCGAGGCACCGCCGGGGATTGTCCCTGGGATGCCGCGGTCGCCGTAGCCCAGCGCGGAAGGGATTTCCAATTCGATCATGCCCCCTTCGCCCACCAACTGCATGCCTTCGGTCCAACCTTTGATGACTCGGTTCAGTGGGAAAGAGATCGGCTTTTTGCTATCGTAGGAGCTATCGAAGACCTTTCCGCCATCGAGCCAACCGTGGTAGTTTACCTTCACTTTGTCGGTTGCTTTGGGCATCGGACCCTTGCCCGCTCGAAGGATGCGATAATGCAAGCCCGACGCGGTTTTCGCAAACTTTTTCGGAGCATCTTTGGCAATCGCGCCGGATCCCGTCGGAAGATCGGGAAAGGCAACATCCTTCGATTGAGCGGAACTCAATTTCACCTCCAGGGTTAAGAGCAGCGCGGCACAACACAATACGCGAAAACAAGCGGATGCGGACACAAGAATCTCCTTGCAGGCAGGACTAAATCCGCCGACAGTCGGCCGATTCAATGGAACGTATTCTCGTGGAAATCGACACTTAATGCAATACGGATGTCGCCGCCATTGTCGTTGTCGTGGTTGTGGTTGCCCGCTTCTTCCACTGTTTCCAATCATCGCGCACGGACGCGAGCATCGCCTGGGCCGCCTTCCGCAACCACTTGCGGTCGCGCTTGGTTAGATCGTCGAGGATTGCCGCCTTGGCAACCGAACCCGCACCGAGATGTACGTTGGCCGTCTCGCGACCCATCATGGCGAGGAGCTTCAATTCGTTGGGGTCGTCGGGCAAGCTGTCCAATTCAATCCGTTGACAATCGGGCGATAAGCGGCGGACAATCCACCTGCCCCCAAGGTGGACCCAGGGATCAATGGTTCGCACCGACGCGGCAACGATCGTGTCGTAAAACAGATCGTCACTTGCCGGCGGCGTTTGGTTCCATGCCCAGGCCGACGGTACGAGCGACTTGGCTTCGCGGGCTACGCTGCCGCCGCGCCATTGGGCCAGGGCCACATACCGCTGCCGGCCGAGACTGCCTAGCCCGGCGATGCGATGGACGATGCGGAAGTTGAGTCCCGCCTCGGGCAGTGCCCGCGAAAGGATGTCGTGAATCTCCGGGGGAATATCGCCTTCCAAGGGGGGCAGATTATTGAGCTTGTCCCAGAACAGGCCGGGGTCTTTGAGCCGCGTCGTGGCCCACTCTCGCAGCACGCGATAGTTCTCGGCCAGCACGAATGGCCGCCCGCCGGATTCTAGGCTCTCTTGATAGCCTTTCAGGATCGCCTTGCAGGCATCATCCGGGTCGAGCGTGAGATGATCGGCGTCGATCGCCAGCAATGCGCTGGTTGCCAAGCGTACGAGATCGACTGCGTAGGGCATGGAATAGGCTTCGTCGAAATCGTTGATCCCCCAGACCAAGCGGCCCTCGGCGTCGCGCCACGTGCCGAAGTTCTCAATATGCAGATCGCCTACACTGAGCACCGCCGGGGTCGCGACGAGATCCGCGCAAATTTCCGGCCAAGTCTGAGCCCAGCGATAAAACGTCGCACGCAGAAAAGGGAACGCCCCTTCCGCCATGCGCTGATGCTTGAGTTCCAAGTCGGCGGGAATCAGAGTCAGCCGGGCACCTAGCCAAGCTTCGTAGTCGTGCGTTGAGCGAACAATGTCCATTTGAATATTTGCCCCAGTTAAATCGAGAAGTTGCGGGGCAATTCCGTTCGGCTTACCGCCAATGCTCACCCACCGACCGACGCAAGACAGGCGTTTGACGAATTGGCACGGGCAGCCCAATAGGTATACTGCGGATCGCCTAGCCGAAACGTAAACACTGCGTCCGGAAGCTTCCGTCCGTTTCGGTCGTGGGAATGAACCCGGACCAGCAAGGAACCATCGTTTCGACGTTCTATATCACAGGCGTCAGGTGCCATGGCAAGCGATATCTCTTACGTTGCAAATCAAAGTTGAAAGCAAGTATAACTCCACTTCTATCATAGTCTAGCCCAAACGGCCGGGCGCGGCGGAAAAACAGCCGGCTTCCATCTCCAAAAGCCGGCCTTTCATCAAACTTCCGCCGGGGGCCGAGTAGGGACCGATCTCGCCGCCAGAACGGACCACCCGATGGCATGGGACAATTAGGGGTATTCGATTGGTTGCCATGCAGGTGCCAACAGCACGTGCGGCCAAGGGCGAATTGGCCCAAACCGCCAGCTCGCCGTAGGTCGCCGTATTGCCGTAGTCGATCTCGCGACAGGCTCCGAGGACGCGACTTCGAAATTCGGACTGCTGGCCGACATCAATCTGCACATCGCGAAAATCGTCTGGCACGCCGTTTGCGTAGTCCTGGAGACGTGCAATCAACGATTCAACGCCGGGGTTTTGTGGAGCGACCGTCTCGGCTGCACCCCAAGTGGTCGCAAGCGACTCCATCAGTCCAACGGCCGCATCTCTCGATGGGTGCCCGAACGTAAGTTGCCGGACGATTTCGCCTGCCACCCGCAGAGCCATCCAGCCTAACGATGTCGAAAAGACAACTATTGTCTCGGTTTTTGAAGCGTTTTCCTTGCGAACCGGTGTCCTAGCGCGGCGAGCCTCGCGAATTCCAAGCATGGGAGTGCCCTTTAATTTCTCGAATCGAACATTCCTAGATACTATAACCTTATGCGGTGTGAAATGAAACAGACCAGCCCGAACCGCATCCGAGAGGCATCCTCTCGTGTTTGTGCTGAGGCAAAGACCTATCGCTTTCACCGGCGTATCCATTTACCAAAGGTCGCGGCGAGTAATAAACATCGTTAGGGTATCTTGGACTCCAGCTTTCGCCATGCTTCGCTGAACGTTTCGGGGCGATAGGCTGCTGCGGCCGTAAGCGTTTGCGGGACGGATTTATTCACCACGAGCTCCTTTTCCTTGGGCAACTGCAAGGCGAGGCCGTCACGAAGTACCGCCCAACTCTTAGCGATCTCGGCATCCGCAGCTAGCGCGGGGGCTTCGCGGCGGATGACGTCGAACGCCCATCCCAACTGACGGGCCGATTCGTAGTCGGGCAGTTCCTGGGCACCGATCCTACAGATCGCCCTGACCAAATCGGTAGCGTTGATATCCGTCAAGCGCAGCGAGTCAATCGCCTTTTGACATTCTTCCTCGATCCGCGCGGCGGCTGCCGCGACCTGGGCCGGATCGCCGAACGGCTGTCGATCCAGGGCATCGTTGAGCGACTGCAACGCCTTTCGTAGGGAAGCCTGATGCTCGCCCGAAGCGGCCAGACCCAGATTGCCAAGAACCAAGGGCCAGGCTCGCGCTGGAGGACGCCCAGGGTGCCCGTGGTATCCGCGCACTTGCCGCCAACTGGGGAGCGTCAACTCGTGGTGACATGCCTGACAGTCGTAAACGGCGAGTTCCGTGGAGGCCCCCGCGCCTGCGACGACCGCTTGGGCCGTCGCGCGGGTCTTGGCATAGTAGCCAATCAGTCGGGCGTACTCTCGCACGGCGACGAGGCCGCCGATGGCCATAAATCGCGTCTTCCGCATTTTCTCCTTGGCCGGATAGGCTCGGTCGAGGTAATGTTTTTGGATTTCGCCCGGCTGGACATCTGCGGGCATCCAATGCGTCGGCATGGCGTCGAGAAAGGTCTCAACTTCAAAGCCGGATACGGGCGGGTGGCCAGCGGCATACATTTCGTGGGTCACGACCTTGCCCTCTGGGGCATTGCCGAGGTGGCACGAAAGGCATTTTTCGGCGCGGACGACCGGATCGCGGAGATCGACCAAGCCTTGGGCAGTCTTCGCTTGCGGCGGAAGTACATTCCGCCACGCTTTTTCGTCGTCGTGTACCCTCAGCCATTTGGAGGCAGGTCCGTGGCACGCCTCACAACTGACGCCGAGCGATCGAAGGGCCGCAAGGGCCGCATCGCTCGCTTCGCTGCATTGCGTGGAGGAACAATCGACCGAATGACAACTGAGACACTTGCGATCCGTCTGTGGTGCGATGCCCATCAGGCGGCCGATTTGCAAGCTATTCGTCCCCCCCAGTACATCGTAGGCCAAACTATGCTTGTCTTCGTGCAACCATTTGGGATATTCGGTGAGCGTCATGAATGTCGTTCGACCGCTTCTTTTGTCGTCGTCGATGGGGTGCGTGTGACAGCGCTCGCACTTATTGCTCCCCACATAAAGCGAAGCTGCGTCGCGTTGCGGAACGGTCGCCGCGCTCGCTCGATTGCCTAGGTCGGCGGGCGGCTCGCCCATGCCGATTGAGACCAACTTTCCCGCCAACAGCACGGCGGTGAGCAAGAGTGGCACGGACAGATAGCGAAAGAGTGTTTGCGTTGGCATGGGCGTTGGTGGCTAGGGAGATAGTAGCTTGCGAAAGTCGTTCATGCGGTTGTCAAATTCCGCCGGATGGAAGTCGCGGGGACTATCGTAAAAAATGATCGCGCTCGATTTCGATGCCTTGTCTTCCTTGAACTGGAGCAGTTTGCGAAGCTCCAGCAGCACTCCATCGAAGCGTCGATCGGACCCGTGGGCGGTGCGGAGCAGGAGGTAAAGCCCGCATGCCTGGTCCCAATTCGTCGGCTTAAAATCCTTGGCCGCGCGAAGCAGCCGCGCAACGGCCTGGTGCTCATTGGGCATCTGCCGGGCAAGTTCAACCATCGGCTGCAAGCGATCGGCGGCGGCGGAGGCCTTCTGACGGATGGCTCCCGGCGATGCGGTCGGGTTCGCTAAGAGATCGGAAATTTCCTGAATTCCCGCCGCGGCATCGGGCCGATTCAATCCATCGTTCAATAGAAGGCGAGTCATCGGAACGTTCCATGTGCCCCATGCAATGTGTCCCAGCTTTGTCGCCCCCGGTGCAGCTTGTGGCTTGGGGCTTAAACCGTGATGGCAGGCGTAGCAGTTGAATTCGGAAAGTTCCGGCCAATTGGGCGAATGAGCCTTTTCGGCGGTCGCGGCGCGGGAAGCCGCCAAACGCAGAGCCGCCTGCGTTGCAACGACTTGCCCCACGGCCCAGATGCGCACAGGGTCTTTGTCGTCGTCCCCATCGGCCCGATCGGCCCAATGACGCGGCACGTTGGCTAGGTACGTGGCGAACTCAAACGTCAATCGCGGATGCCCGGCGGCGATCATGTCGTGATCCACGTTGCGAAGGGGCAATCCGTTTCCGCCGCCCGACCCGATGTGGCAATCGACGCAGACGCTCGCGCGAACGCTCAGGCTTCGCGTATCGACCATGCGGCCATCCGGGTCGGCGGAGGTCTGATGCGGATCGCGACGTTGCCGATTCCAGTCTCGGCTGGTATGCTCGGCCAGCCAGCCACGCGCCGGCCCGTGGCACGTTTCACAGCCGACGCCATCGGTCAACAACGCGCGATCGTCCTCGGGCACTCGGCTGGCGGTTGCGTGACATGCCAGACAGCGTGCATCTTCATACGGCCTAGGTTGCGACTTGTCGTCTCGACGACTAAGATTCCGCAGTATCTGGATCGACTGCTGCCGATAGAGCGCGGAATAGGCTCGAGCATGTTTGTCCTTGCCGACCCAGACCGTGTAGGAACTGTTCCAAGCCCTATCGCGCTGCGCGGGAAGGGGGCCGCCGTGACAGGCCGGAGAAGCGCACGAAGCGACGCCTACGTAGCCGCTGCCTTGCGGGAGCGTCCCCTTGAAAGCAGGAGGCGCGGGGACTTGCTCCTGGGCCATTGAAAGCGGCCGCGACTTCCACAAGCAGAGGACGGCAGCAACGGCGACGACGATGGGGAGAAGTTTACGCATCACTTGGTTTTCCCCGCCGCGTTGAGTTGCCGGACCCATTCCAGCAGTTCTTTCCCATCGACGCGGCTGGCCGCTTCGTGCGGGCAAGCAAAAACGCAACTTGGCGTTTCGACTCCGTTGCACTTGTCGCAGGTCGTTGCCTTGTACTCGACAACGGCCAGCATCCGATCGGCGTTATAGGGATCGGGGGCCTTTTCTCCGCTCGGCACGGCAACCATGTTGATATTGCCGTAGGGGCAGTTTTCCGCGCACTTGCCGCATCCGATGCAAGAATCCTTGATGTTGATATCGCCCGATTCCGTCCGTTGGATGGCCGCCGTCGGACAACCGACCAGACAAACCGGATCGAGGCACGATCGGCAGGAAGTTGCGATCAGGAAGCGGTCGAAGCGGAGCCCTTCGCGAATCAGCCGCGTGACGCCGTTGTGGGAATCGGCACAGGCCTTGGTACATTCGTCGCAGCGCGTGCAGCGTTCGAGGTCCAGAACGAGCATGTTGCCGGCGTTCTCCAACCCTTGGCTGAGGAAGTTGCCCAAAGACTCATTGCGGATTTTCGACCATTGTTCCTCATCGCGCCGCAAGCGCTCCTTCGCAACCTCGATCAGCCGCGACTGCAAACTAGGATGGAGTCCAAGCAGTTCGAGAAATTTATCGCCCGGCAATCGCACGAGATCGACGTGGTCCAGTGCGCTGCAAGTGGCCGTGCGAAGTCCGCTGCCGATCGTTCCGACGGTCGCGGCAAGGCGGCTCAGCAGGCCAATTTCACCGAAGTAACTGCCGGGACCGAGATAATTCATCACGCGGTCGCCTCCCTGCCGATTCTGGCTCACCTTGACAAAGCCCGAGCGGACCAAGTAAAAGTGGTCGGCTTGGTCGCCCTGCCGGAAAATGACCTGGCCGGGATGGACGCGAATCAGTTTCACGCAGGGGCGTATCTCCGCGACGAACTTGGCGAACTCCTTTGTGTCTTGGGTGAGTACGGAAAAGAGCGGCGCGACGCGCAAGTAGTTGTCGAGCGTTCGCTCGCGGTAGACGGCGTCGAGAGTTTTCTTCGATACTTCATTCCTTTGTAGCATGTAGAGTACGTTGCGAAGAATTTCGAGCACCGTGCAATCTTCCATCGCCGTAATCGTCGCGGAGCGCGGATAGTGGTTCATGCAGGTCATCTCGCCAAAGAGAATATCTTTCGGTTCCATGATCGCTACCGGCCTTCCGTGCGCCAACGCGACCGGAGCATCGACGGGAATGAACTTGTCGCCGCCCTCCGCCGGGACGTCGCCGGGCTTTTCTCCGAATCCCACGGCAAAGCGGCTAAAGAGGCTGAAGATGCCCGATTGCTGTTTGGCGACCGACTTCAGAGGGGACTTGATGCGAACCTCGAATCGCCCCTCTTCCATGATGAAGGCCGACGAACCGTACTCGCCCTCGCGGCAGATCACTTCTCCCTTCTTGAAGGTGCGGCGAACGACCGCTTTGCGATTCCACCGCAAGAACGGCTGCGATATGCCTTGGAACATCGGGTGAGAAGCAAGCTCTTCCGGATCGACCGCTCGGGCGGAAGTCAGCACCTCGGGCGGAAAACTGTCGCCGACGACCGCTCGACCGCTGAGCGCCCCGGTCGGACAAGAGACCATGCACTCTCCACAGGTGACGCAGCTCGAACCGCCCATCGGCTCGTCGAGGTCGAAGGCGATGCGGGCATTGTAGCCCTTGCCCATCCGCCCCAGCACGAAGTTCTTGCGGATATCGTTGCAGCCGCGAATGCAACGGTCGCAAAGGATGCAGGCATTGTGATCGACGCTAATCAAGAGCGACGAATCGTCGCGGGGACGATTGGGGGTTCCACGAGGAAAACGATTTTTGCTTTGGACGATGCCCAGGTCGCGTGCGATCGTCTCCAACTCATTTTCGCCGCTCTCTCCAAAGGCGAGGTTTTCGCCGCGCGGCGGGTGGTAGTCGCTCAGAAGCAACTCGACGATTGTCTTGACCGTGGGGAGAATTGCGTCGGGGTTGGTGCGGCTGGTCTGCACCTCCATGCCCGGCTCGATCCTTCGCCGACAGGCAGGGGTCAGCTTCGATCCGCGCTGGGTCTTGGCGTTGACCATGCAAACGCGGCAAACGGCCACGGGCGTCATGTGTTCGCGATGACACAAAATGGGGATGGGGTTTTTTTCATTCCGCTCCACGACGTAGTGCTGCTGGACGGCGTCGTAGATCGTCGTCCAGCCTTCGGGAATCGCTCGCCCGTCCGGGTCGTAGATGGTCTTGACGCGAGGGAATTTTACCTTGCTGCCGTCGATCGTTAGCTCGATCGGGCCTTCCTGAAGCATGTCGCGCTTCTTCTTCCCCAGGGTAACGAGCTGATCGCCAATCAGTTCCTGATAGTCATCGCTTTCAAAGGACGGCATGTCGATTCATCCCTTCGTGCTCGTATAAAAATAACGTATGGACTGGCGACGTTGTGATGCAGGCGTCCGGCCGGCAAACCTCGGGCAGGCGAGTCGCCCGCAACTCAATTTCCATTACAGACCCTTCGCATGTTTGGTCAGGTCTTGCGGGAAGTAGCGCAGTGCCGAAACCAAAGGATCGGCTGCGATCTTTCCTAGACTACATATTGACGCATTGGACATTACTTTCGCAAGGTCGTGTAAGGTCGCTAAATCATCGTGTCGCTTGCCGTCGAGCAAATCCTGGATCATCTCCACCATTTTTTGCGTGCCGACGCGACAGGGAACGCATTTGCCGCACGACTCATTCCGGTAGAATTCGACGCAATTCAGGGCCTCGACCAACATATCGGCGTCGTCGCCGTAGACCACGAACCCCGCTCCCAGCAAGCAATCGCGTTGGAACAAGTCCCAGTCGAGCGTCAAATCGAGAATGTCGAGCCGCACTGCGTCGGCAGATACGATGCCCCGTTTTTTCAATCGGTCTGCGAATCTCGGCGAAACCTGAGTCAGATCGAGTACGGCGGGCAAGAAGCCGCCGGAAGGCCCACTGGTGGCAATCGCCTTCAGTTTGCGCCCTCCCGACATGCCGCCCGCCAGATCAAAAATCAATTCTCGCACCGTCTGACCGAATGGAACTTCGTAGACGCCGGGCTTGGCGACGTGCCCACTGATGGAGACGAATCGCAAACCGGTGGCCCCGTGGGTTCCCTGGTCGCGATACCAGCCTCCGCCTTTGGCTAGGAACGCGGGAACCCAACAGAGCGTTTCGACGTTATTGACGATGGTTGGTTTGCCGAAAAGGCCATCTAGTTCCAGCAGCGGCGGTTTTTCTCGCGGTTCGGCGCGGCGGTCCTCCATGGCTTCCAGCAGGGCACTTTCCTCACCGCAGATGTAGCCGCCGGGGCTGACAAAGACCTCGACCGGGAAGGAAATGCCGGTGCCCAGGATGTTCTCGCCGCAGAGTCCCCTACTCCGCGCCAGATCGATTTCAATCTGCATCGCCGCGATTTGTTCCTGATATTCGTGTCGGATAAAGATGTAGCCTTGCTTGGCACCGCTTACCAGCCCGGCGACAAGGATGCCTTCCAGGAGCAAATGGGGTGCAAAGGCCATCAAGTCGCGGTCCTTGAACGTTCCCGGCTCGCTTTCGTCTCCGTTGCAAACGACGTAGCTTACGTCCTCTCGTGCCTTGCGCGCGTTCGTCCATTTTTCGTGGGTGGGACGGCCCGCTCCGCCCATGCCGCGAAGGTTGCCCTCTTTCAAGGTCTTCAGGATTGCATCGCCGAGCTGCATGCGCTTGATGTCGCGATCGGGATTAGCATCGGCATTCCAAGCATCCGCCCAACGGCGAATCGCTTCGTAATGCCCCTGGCCGTTGTAGGGATCGATCTGCCAATGCGGTGCAAGCGTGCCGATGGTTTGCTCGACGAGCGGCTGCTGGGCGGCTGCCGACCGGACGATGGTTTCCAGTTCTTCGTCCGACATATTCCAATAAACGTGGTCGTTGATCGACACGGCAGGGGGACCGTCGCATCGACCGAGGCACGATGTGCGCTTCACATTTACCTTCTGGCCGCCGATCTGCTCAGCGACGCCCTCCAAGTGCTTGCGGACGCGGTCGCCGCCGGACAAGTGACACGCCATATCGCAGCAGACTTTGACCTCCGCAAAAGCGGGCGGCTGAAGGTGGAAGTGCGGAAAGTAACTCGCCACCTCGTGCAAGCGATGCAGCGGCTGCCGAATCTGCTCCGAGAGCTTTTTGAGCCGCTCGGCAGGCAGGTAGCCGCACTCGCGTTGGATTTTGTGAAGTTCTTGAACGATCATACTGAAAGTTAAATTGTTTCTATTGCGAAAGCCCCGCCAAATCAGGGGAAATATGTCTATCTATCTTGTCGCTATTAGCAACCTACTCATCTCGCTCCGCGAGACGTCGATCCAGCTTTCTCAACGGATAACATTCAACATCATCTCGCGGAGCCAGATCGGTAGGTTTAATCCTGCGGCCCTCCTCGCTGAAATTCGCCGACATTCAATTTGTGGGCCGGGCTTTCTATTTGGGCACCAACGCCCGCCATGCGGTTCTCGCCATTATGATAGCGGTGACATTCCGCGCAGTCGAATCGGGCACCGCCGCTCGGTTTGTCCTCCTTGCCGCTCGGCGGTGCATGGCACTGCAAACAGGTCGCCATCTTAGGCATGTAACTGCTCTTGCGATCGTCGAACGCTCGCGATGGGTCGGAATAGGCACCCTCGTGGCACTGCCGGCAATCGACCGCTCGATGGGCGCGATGATCGAACTTGGCATGTTGGAACCAGACCTGCGGCAATTGCGGCGGAACGACCGGCCACAACCCGGGGCGTTGTGTCGGTTGAAAGTAGTGGCACTTCCCGCAGACGTCCTGCGAGAGGCTGATCTCGGCAGCCGCAACGCGCTCATCGAGGGCCGTGGAAACCGTCCGGCTGATGGGAGGCCGATGGTTCGGCAAGGGCATCGGAGCCATGACTTGTTCCAGCAGGTCGGGGCTGTTGTGGAGGTAATCGTGGGCCGCACCGCGATAGAGGGCAAGGCGTATCTCCGCAGGCGTTTGTCGGTGTTGAATCGCTGCCGGCAGGTTCGGCCGATCGAGGGCATGGCACGCTTGGCATTGGTTTTCAAACGTAATCGGCAACATGTGGCTGCCCGACTGTTGCGGAGGAAGAATCGCTGCCGGTGTGCCAGTCATGCGAGAGGTGCCGAAGTCGCTGCCGTCCAATTGGTGGCACGAACTACACTGCAATTGTACGAGAGCGTTTTCATCCTTTTGGCCCGCCGCCGCCATGTAGCGCGTCCGTTGGCCCCGATCGTCAATGCGTGCGTAGGTCCAAGGCTTTTTCTCCCATTCCTTGCCGGGATTCTGCATGAATCCGGCAAGCATGTGGATGGAATGTGAGAACTTCAGCCGTCCTGGGGCTTGGCTCGTCGATTGGAACTCGGGGTGATGCGTCGCGTCGAAGCGCGTAATTGCCGGTTTTGTCGTCTCGGCATTTCGTTCTGCGGGCCTGTGCAGCGGGTGGTGGCAGCGCGTGCATGCCGCGTC
The DNA here is from genome assembly GCA_025353625.1 of Planctomycetota bacterium. GTDB lineage: Bacteria > Planctomycetota > Planctomycetia > Pirellulales > Thermoguttaceae > JANXQG01. Next base: position 15,274 of record JANXOJ010000153.1, read on the forward strand.
GTCCATTTTTAGCAACGACGCCTGCACGCCTCGATGATCCTGATGGCAGGACGAACAGCCGGGCGATTCCGCCGCCGACTGCTTCGCGAAGTGGGGCGGACCTCGATGGCAGGTCTGGCACTTGTCGTCCGCATCGAGCGTGCCCCCTTCCCACCGGGAGCCTAATGAGTCGTCGCGAATCGCATGCAGGCCGGCATGGCACGCCGAACATTGATTCTCCCACGTCTGGTGTACGCTCGTCAGTTTTCCGGGCGCGTAGAACTCGGACTTGGGTTTACCGAGCAGCGTGCCGAAGGTCCACCAGATAACGGCCGTGCCGATCGCCGCGACGGTCGCAATCCACTTGCCGCGCTCCCATCGATTGGGCGACTTGAAGTAGTCCATCGGTATCCGCACGGCGCGTTGTCGACCGGTCTGACGATCTACCATGTGCGGTTACCAATACTTTAAGGCGACCAGGATATGAACGAACATCAGCCCGATGAGCGCGGCCGACAACGGCACGTGTACCAAAAGCCATCCGTGCAGCCAGCCGTGCATGCGGCACTGGAGGTCGAATTGTCGCCGCTGCTCGCAGAGACTTTTCAGCGTCTCCACGGTCTCGTGCGCCGACTGCGGAAGCATCAGCCGCAAGTTATCAAAATAGGCCGCAGCGGCCAAGGGGGATTTAAGCTCCGCACCTTCGCGACAGCGGCGGCCGTGCAAGAGGAAGTGGCCCACGGTGCCCAGGAAGCTGTCGTTCAATACGTTCAGGGCCTCGGAAGGAACGGACGTGGAAGTCGGCACTTGCGTCTGCAAGACCTTGCCGCGAACGTTGCCCTCCGTCCGCTGGGCACCGACCACGATGTAGTCCGAGGTTCTCGCCTCCGCAACGGGACGCGCTTGCAGCGTATGGCTCGCGTCGATCACCATCCCGCTGGTCGCCGCCACGAGATCCTCCGCATCCCAATAATTTTGCCTGGAAACGTGGTCGATCTGCGAGTAGATTGTCTCCGCCGGCACGTGTTCCAGCATCAAGCGGGGCAATATCTGCTGTAGGAACAACCCGAATAGGCCGCTGGCAATCACGATGCCGAAAAGAACCATCAAAACAGAACTCAACTGCCCGCCCATCGAGAAGCCGCTGTGAAAGACGATGAGGGGAACGGTCAAGAACCCCAACCAGATATGGGCGCGCATCCATAACTTGGCCGAGCCAATCCGCCAAGTGCGAACCTTTTTGCGCGGCCAGAGAAAGAACTCAAACAGCATGATCGCGCTGCCGAGAATGCCAAAAACCATTCCCGGCGGGCTGCTTCCGCCGGGCAGCCTCGGTCGGCCCATGCCATACGCGCAGTAAACCCCGGCAATCGTCACCGTGCCGGCAACGAGTAGGACGATCCATCCGAGATGGGACGATAGTTCTTGGCGGCGGATCAACACATGTATTCTTCCCGCGAAAGACTATCCATAATGCCCTTGCGACCGCACCAACGTGCGATAGAACTTCCACCCGATTATGTTGCCCGAGCAAGGCCCTGTCAAGACAGGATAGTCGTTCGCAGCCCCGGCTTTAGACGGTGCTGGGGCGCCGCTCTGCTCCAAAGCACGCACGATGGTCCGTTTCGGCAGGATGGACCTACGTCGATCCCAACGATTCTTTCGCGTTCCCGGCGGTCATCCGTGCCACGAGCGGGATCGATATCGCTTGGAAGAGAGCCACGAACAGCAGTGCATAGCGCAATGCCGCTTCGCGCGAAAAGTAATGGATCGTCAGCAAAAACGCCACGCAGCCGATCAGTCGGCCGACGAGTAAGCCACATTCCTGGCTCAAAAGATAGGTGAACGGGTTGCGGTTTTCAATCCGAGCAACCGTTTCGATAGTTTGCATCAAGATGGGGTTGTAAGACATGTCCAAAAGCGGATTGGCAACCACGAGGCAAAGCAAGAGAAGCCAGACGCCCCAGGGCTGAAAGAGAGCGGCATTGAGGAGTCCCCCCAGTACGAGCATGAAGACGGCCGCCGACCAGACGTGGGTGCGATGTTCGGGCGTGGCCAATCGTCCGACGACATAGAGCAGGACTGCCGTGACGATGCCGCCGACGGAAAGGGCCGTCCCCAAAGCTCCTTCGCGAAGTCCGGCGACTTGCATGACCAGCATTGCCGGCGCGTTGGTGACGAAGACTTGCACCGTACCGCGAAGCATTGCAAAACCGAGCATCTGCCGCCAGATAAAGCAGTGGCGGAAATAGACGAATCTCGCGATTGGCGGATTGCTGAAACTTCCACGACCGATGATGATTGCGCCGACAATCGCGGCAATCAGCACGAAGACGGCCAACGCCACATAGGCGCGATCGGCCTGCGCGCCGTTCGATGTCGCGGCGACGGCCTCAATGAACCAACCGGCACCGAGCGGGACAACCACCGCGGCCAATGTGCTGAAGAAGCTTTCCAATCCGTAGTAGAAATTGCGATTTATGTCGTGCGTGACCGTCAGGGCCAGAAAATTACGATTGGCCCAATAGATACCGGTCGCCAGCCCCATGAAAAGGCCGAAAAGAAACACTTGCGTCGGACTTACGCGATCGAGCGAAATCAGGGTTGCAGCAGTGACGCCGCTGAGAAGCATTCCCGCCCCGCAGAGTCGTGTGATCGCCACGCGCCGCAGAAGAAAGCCAGCCAGAGCGATCCCCGGTGGAATTCCAATGCAAAAGGCCAAGTAGTAATTGACGACGAGGGCAACATCGTGGGACTTGCGCAGCAGATAGGCCCCCACGAACGAGTTCATCACGGGAACCGCAAGGCCAAAAGCCACGTTCGCGGTTAGCAGCACGCGCATCGGGACTGGACATGCAAGGAAGTGCCGGACCTCGTGGCGGACGCGATGACCTACAAACGAACAATATCGACGTAACCGGTTCAAGTTTGCAGTGCCCTCACTCTACACAATTGCTGCCGCATAGCGGTGCGTTGGCTCGGGCCGCCCTGGAGACAGACTGCGAAGGCTGGTAACGGTTGCTTGCATGCCATCGGTCGAACACTGGTCGAGCGTACCTTCGACGATCGCCTGAAGTACTTCGTGCGCGACGTGTACGCGAGCATTGATTCGCAGTTCGGCCTCGCGGGACGGGGCGGCAAGGTGCCCGCGAACGGAGATCGGGCCGTGGTTGCTCGTCAAATTGCCGTTGAGCGTTGCGAATTCGTGCCGCAATGAAAGTTTTAGGTGTGCAACCTCGGCCGGATACGCGGCCAATTGGCGACGAATGGTTTCGAGAAGTGTGCCGGCGAATTTCTCCCACCTCGATGACGGCCACGTCGCGGCATCCATCGTCCGCAATGCCACGGACGCATTAAGCCAGCCGAGAGCCGCCTCGCCCGCAGCGTAAGTGTCGTAGTCCACCGCAACGATATGCCGGCCGGCGATACGCGCCGTGCAAACATAGTCCATCCAGGCATCGATTCCTTCACCGTTTTGTGCCGACATGGAAACGAGGGGCTTTCCGGGAAAGCGCTCTGCGAGAGATATTTTTAGAACGTCAAGTTCGGTTCCAGAAAGGAAATCGACCTTATTGAGTACGATCAAGTCGGCCTCCTCAAGTTGCTTTTCGTAGATGTAGCGAACGTTGTCGGGGAAGCGTTCCGCGACCGTGCGATGCTTTGCGGATGGCAATTGAAGTTGCTCAGTGACTTGGGTGCTGTCCACCAAAACAGAGAGC
>JANXOJ010000166.1 GCA_025353625.1 Planctomycetota bacterium
GAAAGTCCGGGCTCCGTAGGACGCAGTGATGGGTAACCCCCACCGGCCGCGAGGCCAGGGAAAGTGCAACAGAAAGCAAACCGCCCTGCGGGCCGCAAGGCTCGCAGGGTAAGGGTGAAACGGTGAGGTAAGAGCTCACCAGCAGGCCGGGTGACCGGCCTGGCTCGGTAAACCCCGCTGGGAGCAAGGTCGAACAGGGAGCATGGATTGGGCCTCGGCATTGCCGAGGTGCCGGTTCGCGGGTCGATCCGGCCCGCTATCGACTTCCGGGTAGACTGCTGGAGCTTTTGAGCAATCGAACGCCTAGAGAAATGATCATCATGCCGCCCCCCTGAAGGGGCGGCAGACAAAACCCGGCTTATAGATCGTCTCCCTGCCCATTTTCATCGATAGCGGTCGGTACGTTCTCGGCATCGGCAAACTGCAAGAGCTTGGAGATGCAGAGTTTGTTCATGCTCGTCCGATGTTCAAACGCCTCGATCCGCAGGGCCTCATGCATACTTTTGGGAATGCGAACGGTAATCACCCGTGTGGGCTCGTCGGTTGGCTTCAATTTTCCGTCAAGGATGTCCTGCTGCTCCTGCTTTTTTTGTTCTTTTTCCTCCCGTGAGAGAACTCGCATTCTCAATTCGGTCACCATGCGATGAATCCGCCGATAGAGTTCGGTTTGCTCGAATTCGGCCATCGCCTCAATCGACGGGTAGGCGCGGCGAATGATTCCTCCCGCCCCTAATACCTGTCGATAGAAAACCACCCAATCGCGGGATTCCGAAAACAGGTTTTGGATAGACTCTTCGATTTCCTCATATTTGTCGATGGTGGTTTCATGGGCATTCATCGGGCACGAATCTCCGTATTCAGGTTTAAGGGACGTTTCAAAGACAGGCGGCACATCGCCTCCACGCTTTTCATACGTTTGAATTGTCTGACCCGAATCAATAGCGCGATTTATGGCGCCGGATTTTGCATCGCAAAACCATAAACTGCAAGCAGTTGTGGCATTGCTAGCGTTGCCAGCGGCCGCAGCATACCGATGGCGATCCAAAGGGCAGGATCGAGCTAGTCGCGACTCAAACGCAGTTTTCAGTAGACAGATTTGCCACTACGTACACCTGTCAATTTTTATTACGAAAATTGATGGCGTCGGGTTCGGTGGCGATTTTGTCTTATTTTCCAACTGTCCAGTTGGGGAATTCTAAAGATTCTCCGGTTCTCTGCCGGGATTTTTAAGAAGGCCAATTGGAGGCCAATACGTCACCACATTGCGCAATCTGCCTAATTCATGCAAGTACGGAGAATCACATGAAATCGTAAGATTTGGTTATTTCTCGCGGTTTTGATAATGCAGCAAGCTACTTCCGGCCCAAGAGGGCGAATGCGTCGAGGGCCGGTGCAGGGGGAATTCAAGCGACTTCGCGCCTTTGCGTGAGACCACTACCTTCTGGGCAACCGCTAACTGCCGGCAATCTCGGCACTGATCTTGTCAAAATAGGCAACGCACTGCGAGATTTCCGGTACGGAAGTTTCCCAGTTGTATTCGTATTCGACCGAGAAGACAGCCTTAACTCCCTGGCGATGGACTTCCGTGAGCATCCCTTTTACGTCGCTCTCGCCCGTGCCCCAGGGAACATCATGGTAACCGTTTCCCTCTTTAACGAGATCCTTGAAGTGGAAGCTGATGATCCGGCCCTCAAGCTTTTTGAGGCATTCGGTTGGATTCAAGCCCGAACGCTTCCAGTGGCCCACATCGCAACATGCCCCGATCCGTTTGCTAAGTCCCTTGGTGGCCTTGAGTACGATGTCCGGATTCCAGTAGTGCGACGGCTTCGGGTGATCGTGAATGGCCACATTGATGCCGTACTCTTCGCAAAGCTTGTCAAGTTGGGCAAATTCGCCCTCGCCCGGCTCGGAAACGAGCGTCTCAAGACCCATATCCTTGGCGAAATCGTAGGTCTTTCGCCCATCAATGTGGGTGACGCCGAAATTCACGAGCTTGATCCCGGAATCGGCCAGTTTTTTCTTGATTTGGGACCGCTGATCGGCCGTCAGAGCTTCATTAAAGCCGGCAGTAATCTCTTTGGAGACCTTTTGCCCCGGGTAAGCCTCAATGTAATGCAGCCCGAGAGAGGCCGTTTTATCGACCGCCTCGAAAAAGGTGTAGCGATTGAACGAATAGGCTTGGCACCCCAATCTCCAACCGAGTTTTTCGGCATGGGGCGCCCCGACGGGCTTCTCGGCGGGCTCCTCGGCGACGGCGGCCAGCGTCGCGGCGGTGCGACCTAGCCCAGATAGACCAAATCCGGCACCGAGTAAGGCACCTGTTTTTAGAAAACTACGACGATCGTGCGGATAATTCATCTGGATGACTCCTTCAAAAGCTTAACGAGGCAATGGGGTAATATCAGGTTGCTGATGGTGTATTGAGTGTACACGCTGGGGGGTACGAAGAAAGCTACCAACGGCAATTTACGAACTACATGCAATAATATAGTCGCTTTAGTGAGAATACTACTAGGAGTCGGGAATGAAGTTTGACCAAAAAGTGGAAGCGGGTTAAAGTATACTTTCCCCCCGTTTGTGTCCTTTTTCGTTGTCCGGGCGTTCGCCCTTTCCGTTCGGTCGGTTTGATTTCCCATTTTTGGATCGTCGCCAGTCTGCGTTGACTGGGCCTTTTGCGGCGAAGCCCTTTTTCATTATTCCGGATCGCAAGAGACCTATGAATAGCTCGGCCTCCAGCGCACCCGGTCCACAGAAATCACACTCGTCGCAGATTGCGCGGGAGGAGGGCGATTTCGTTTTTAGTCGTGGATCGTCCGCGAGCCGTTTGATTCCAATCGCCTCCGATGGTCAGGCCACCGTGATTTCGTCTAGGAATGTCGATACGGGCGAAGCACCTTCCGAATCGGTGGCGCGGATTCTACACGGTCGCATTCTTCCCGGCGAGAAGTTGGGGCATTTCGAGTTGTTGGAATACGTTGGCGGGGGAGGCATGGGCAAGGTCTTCCGCGCACTCGATACAAGCTTGGGTCGAAGCGTTGCCGTCAAAATTCTGTCGCCCGAATACGCGGCCGACAACGAATCGATTCTTCGCTTCAAGAACGAAGCCCAATCGGCGGCCCGCCTCGATCACGAAAATATCGCCCGCGTGCATTTTGTGGGCGAGGATCGCGGGCTTCACTACATTGTCTTTGAATTCATCGAAGGCGTAAACGTCCGCGATCTGATTGCGAGCAAGGGTCCGCTCCCCTTGGCCGACGCGGTCAGTTTCATTCTTCAGGTTGCCGACGCGCTGGCGCATGCGTCGAGCCGCGATATCGTGCATCGCGATATCAAGCCGTCCAATTTGCTGATAACACCCGCCGGTCACGCGAAGTTGATCGATATGGGGCTTGCCCGATTGAGCGCGGTGGGCAAAGCGGCCGCCGATCTGACGGCCAGCGGCGTGACGTTGGGCACCTTCGATTACATCTCGCCGGAGCAAGCACGCGACCCCCGCGACGCGGACGTTCGCAGCGATATTTACTCACTCGGCTGCACGTTATTCTATATGCTTGCCGGGCGGCCCCCATTTCCCGGCGGCACGATGCTTCAGAAGTTGCTCCAGCACCAAAGCGAAAAGCCCCCCGACGTGCGGCAGTTCCGACCCGACCTTCCGGCGGAAGTTTCGCGAATCCTCTGGAAAATGCTCTCCAAGGAACCCGCGCAACGCTACGCAAAACCGCAAGAACTGATCGATGACCTGATGCTTCTGGCCCGCACCGCGAATCTGCGGACGGCCTCGCCTGGCGGACGGACGTGGATCGTCGCGGGTGAGCGGGGCGTTCCGGCGTATTATCGGCATCTGCCTTGGATCATTTCACTTTTGGCCTTGCTGGCTATCGTTGCCTCGCTCGACATCCTTTGGGCCTACATGCCAGGGCCAAAGAATCCGGTTCATGCGAAGCCGAAGATTGAATCGGAAGAACCAATCGCCCTAGAAGCTCCAGGGGACGGCAGCGCGGCTGGCCCGGTTCTGCTCGATCCGTCCGCGACCGTGCATCCGAGCGTATCTCGCGATTCGACCGCTCCCTTGCCGATGCCCGAGCCATCTGAAACACCTCGACCGTTGACAGGCGGCCGTTCGAGCGAGTAAGATGCTTGTACTTTGGGCGATTAGCTCAGTTGGTTAGAGCGATTCGTTTACACCGAATAGGTCGGGGGTTCGAGCCCCTCATCGCCCACATCGTTTAGCGATTCTATTATGCGGTTTTCATTTGCGCTATTCCTCGTCGCTTGGATGACGGTAATTGCACCGGTGGAGTCGTCTTCGGCTGCCGATGCGGTAAAACCGCCGCGCGCTGCCCCGCCGCGACTCGTGGCCCAGTTGGGACACTCGCAACCGATCGAATCGCTCGCCGTATCTCCCGACGGGCAAATAATTGCCACCGGCGGCGGCGATGGTTGGGTGATTCTGTGGGATGCCGCAACACTTTGCGAAATCCGTCGCCTTCGCGATCCTCTTTGGAAGAACATGGCAGCCGAAGCCAGCGGCGTCGAGTTCTCACCAGATGGCAAGTGGATTACCGCTAAAGTAAGCTCTTTCTTGCGCAACGTGTTGAGCGGACCGGCTGCCGAGTATTACGTCTGGGAAGTGGCTAGCGGACGGCACCAGATATTAAACTTGCCAACGGAACCCAAGGGAAAATGGGACGGCAAGAACTCGCTTCCTTTACCGCCGCACTTCGGCGCACTAAAGTTCGTGCCCAATCGCAAGACCATCGTGGCGGAGTGGGATTCACCGGCGTTCTTTTTGAGCACGACGGTTGGCGTGGGGAGTTTTTCGTTGGAGAGCGGCGATAGGACGTCCGTTTTCCAGAACGCAAACGAGACGTTGCTCGATTTGGCGGTATCGAGCGACGGTGCGTGGGCCATCGCGGGCGAACCGCGTGGGACGGCGCGGATATGGAACATTGCCGATGGAAAGGAACTGCGTTGCCTGCCGTGGAAGGTGACGGCAAAAAAAGTCGACGACAAGCGCGCAGACGATGGCCGCCCGCCATCGCTGGCCCAGTGGCGGCTATCGCCGGTCCTGGCTGTGGCGATATCACCCGACGGCCGACAGGTAGCCATCGGAAATCAGGCCGGCGATCTCGGGCTATTTCAAGTCCGAGGCGGCGAGACGATCTGGTTCAAGGCACTTCCATCGGCGGTTGAACGGATCAAGTTCGCCCCCGGCGGCGATCGTCTTGTCGTGCGAACGTGCGATACGTTTTTTCTTACGAACACAGTTCGTGGTGAAATCGAAGGGTCGTTCCCACGCTGCAATACCGTGGCGTGCGTTGCCTTTTCGCCGGATGGCACACGGATGGTTGCCGGCGGTTGTTTCACACCGGTACGCATGTACGACACGTCATCAGGAAAGCTGATTCGCTCTTTCCGCGGGCCGCGCGATTGGGTCGATCTGGTGGTCGTAACGCCCGATGCAACCCAGGTTGTCGCGCACAGTCGCGATGGTTTCTTCTGGAAGTGGAATGCCGAGACGGGCATCGGTCGCCGCTGGAGCGATGCGGTCAAGGAGGATCCGCCAGGCAATGGGCTCGATCCACATGCAATGCCCGCTACCGCAAGCACCAGCGACGAAGAATCGTGGAAACTCCCAACCGGGCGTCCCGTGCGACTGGAATCGATCGATTATCTTTCGCCCGGATTAGCCCCCCAGGCCCTTTCCGGGAATCATCGCTGGATTGCGACCGGTGGCACGGGGCCGGCGGCGCGGAAGTTGCTTTGGGACGTGTTTTCCGAGAAATGGCGGGAATTGATTCCGGCCAGGAACGGGCTAGCGAAGCCTGGAGAAAGCAACGAATATCCTTCCGCAATATCCAACGATGGTCAACTTTGCCTGTTCGAGCAGTTGGCTGGAGCGGGGGCAACATCGCACGCTGCTAGCAGTTCCGAGAGGACGCACTTTGAACTACGCAATTCGCCTCCCCTGAAACCACCCGCAAACCCGCCTTGTCAATTCGATATTACGGACTCGTCGCTCCTCGCACCGATTCTTTCCAGCGATGGGGCATGGCTTGCACTCATCGACACTGCCGGCAAGTTGGAAGTGCGACGCACTATCGACGGAAAAGTCACCGCCGTGTGCGAAGGACTCGATGAACCGATGCTGTGCATCAGTTTCTCGCCCGACGGCCGCTTGATCGCGGCCGGCAGCACGCTCGGAAAGGTCGTCGTGTGGGAACGCAGTACGAGCAAGGTATTGCAACGGTTCGCCGCGCACGCGCGGGCAATATCGGCTCTCGCCTTCGATCCCAAGGGAAAAACGCTCGTCACCGCAAGCACCGACCAGACAGTGCTGCGATGGGATTTGATCTCGGGACGCGAAATAACGCGATTCGAGTCGGGCGGTCCTCCCCCTGTGGCCGACATGGCACTAGCTGCTGACGGACGATTGCTCATGGCACTTGCCGACGGTTCGGTACAGGTGCGGCAGGGCGCGAAGGGAGAGGTGGTTCAGCGGGCCGCAGCAGGCGGAGGCTCGGTCAACACGGCTTGCCATTTTTCCGCCGACGGGCTGCAAGCGATAACGGCAACCTCGCCCGTCGAGCACTTTGAAATACTGGAAATGTCGGAAATGGGCGAGTTAGCCGAAATCGGCGGCTTCTTCGCTTGCCGTTCGACACTCAGCGTCTGGAATCTCAGCAAGGGGCGCATCGAGAATGCCGTTAACTCGCCGCTTGTGGCCGGTATCTATGCCGCCGGAGTTGACGCTGGCGGAAACGGTCTGACGACCATCCATGCGGGCGGCGGCGTCGTCCATTGGACTGGCGATTCGGTCGGTACCGTACATACGCCTCGCATGAATTCCGAGGCCATCGTGCCGCTTGCGCTGTCGCCGAACTTGCGCCGCGCGATCGTAGTGCCGCGCTCGTACGGTGCCGTGGAAGTGTGGGATGTCTCGACCGGCGCATCGCTTAGCCGTCTTCCCAACACGCTGCAATACTGGTTGATGGGAACCATGGACTCGTGGCAAGTGACAAATTGTTTTTCGTCGGACGGCCGACTCATACTGGCTTCCCGCGCCGAAGGTCAGGAAGCGATCGTAATCGATTCGGCCAGCGGGCGGGTCGTTTGCCACCTGAGCGGCCACAGTGGGCCGATCCTCAGTTGGGCATTTGCCCCCAACGGAAAGACTGCCGCAACCTGCGGGGCCGACGGGACGGTGCGGATTTGGGATTCCACATCGGGGGCCGCGCTGCATGTGCTGCAAACAAATCACCAGGAAGCACTGAGTCTCGTTTTCGCCGCCGACGGCAATTTTCTCTTCAGTGGCACCGCCGACGGAACGGTACAAATATGGGACACCCAATCCGGAAAGGAGTTGCGGCATTTTACCGTGACGATGGTATCGCGCAACGTGATGGCTCCGACGCCGGACAAGCCCGCCGCGCCGCCCGTCGAAATGAGGCTCCCCGCCGAGGTTCAATCGATGTCGCTTTCGCCCGACGGCCGTATCTTGCTGGTTCGGGCCGAGTTGCGCAACGGACCGAATCGAGGCGGCGAGCACGTCATGCAGCTTTGGGATATCAAAACCGGTCGCCTTGCCGCCAATCTGGAATCATCAAAAGAGAACGACTACGCGATCGACTCGATGACCGCCTTCTCGCCCGACGGAGGCAGCGTGCTGGGCTGGGATCCCTACGATGGAACCGCCACGCTTTGGGATGCCGGTACGGGTCGCGTTGCTCACAATCTCACCGGGCACGTACCGGGGGTCCGCGGCGGCGGCTTTCTCGTCGGCGGACGCGTTTCGTTTACCTGTAGCGGCGACGGCCGCACTCGACTCTGGGACGTGAAGACCGGCAAGGAGCTATGCACGCTGATCGCCTTTACCAACGGTAGTTGGGCCGTCGTCGATCCCGAGGGACGCTTCGATGCTACGAATGGCGGTGATTTTCCCGGCATGCACTGGGTTGTAGGGAACGAACCGATCGAATTTCGCCAACTCAAGGATCGTTACTTCGATCCCGGCCTGTTGGCCAAAAAAATCGGCCTCAGCGCGCAGCCGCTCCGCGATGTGGAGCTTCTCGATGATCTGAAACTCCATCCGCGCGTCGAACTCACTCCGCCAGGCACCGACTCGCGGAAGGCCGTCGTCCGGCTGACGAATCGCGGCGGTGGCTTGGGGCGCGTGGTGGTGCGGCTTAACGGCAAGGAATTCACCGCCGACGCGCGGCCTCCAGGCTTTGATCCCCAAGCGCGGGACGCCAGTATCGCGATCGACCTGACGTCCGATCCGCGCCTCATCCCAGGCGAAATAAACCGCATCGAAGTCGCCGCGTTTAACGCGCAGGGCAACCTTTCCAGCCGAGGCATTCAACGGGAATTCAGAATCAACGGAACTTCATTACGCGGGCCACCCCAGCTTTGGGCGATGGTGGCGGGGGTGGCCGAGTATCGTGGACACTCCCTCGACCTCTGCTATGCCGCCAAGGATGCCGAAGATTTCGCGCATGCCTTGGACTTGGCGGCCGGGCGACTCTTTGGTGTACAGAACACACATGTTGAGTTGCTCACTACGTCCGCTTCGGCCGCCTATCCCGGACTTACGCCGGTGCCGCCGACGCGGAAGAATCTGCTCGCCGCACTGGCAAAGACCTCTCAGGCTCGGTCGCACGACGTGATTGTAATTTATCTGGCAGGGCATGGTGCCACGCAAGTTGGCGGCGACCGCGAGTTCTACTTTCTCACCATGGAGGCCCAATCGACCGACATTTCCAGCGACGATCCTGAAGTCCGTCGCCTGGCCGCCATCTCCAGCACGGAATTCATTGAGCGGCTGAAGCTCAATCGCGCCGGCAATCAGGTTTTGATCCTCGACACCTGCGCCTCGGGCCGGCTGGTCGAGCAAATCCTGGCAAAACGTGAGATCTATCCAACCGGCCAGAGGCTGGCTCTCGAGCGACTCAAGGACCGTGCCGGCCTGCACATTCTGGCCGGCTGCGCCGCCGACCGCGCCAGCTATGAGGCTTCGCGATTCGGGCAGGGACTGTTGACTTACAGCCTATTGTTCGGCATGCGAGGGGCCGCCCTCCGCGACGACCAGTTCGTCGACGTGAGCCGATTGTTCGAGTATGCGGCCGACCAAGTTCCGCGACTGGCCGGCGAAATCGGCGGCGTACAGAAACCGGTCATCGCCATGCCGCCCGGCATGGGAAGTATCGATATCGGGCAGATCCTCGCCGACGACAAGCCAAAGATTCCTTTACAGCAGGTCCGACCGATGGTATTGCGGGCGAACTTCCAAGACAGCCAACAGATGTTCGATCACCTGGAGCTTTCCGATAAGCTCACGAATCTACTCCGCGACGAGGCCAGCCACGGGCGGCAGGCCCAATTGGTCTTCGTCGATACGACGCGCTGCCCAGGCGGCTGGCGCATTTCCGGCACGTATACGGTGAGCGAAGGCCGCGTCGATGTGCGAGCGGTAATTGTGCAAGACAACAAAGTCCGCGACCACTTCACGGTTGACGGATCGACCGCGCACGTGGACAAGATTGCCGGGAAAATTTGCGACGAGATCATTGCCCGCCTGCAAAAAGCAGTTGCCGAATAACACAAACCCCCCGATTGACCAAGGACGATCATTCAATCGCTGTTTCACTAAATATAAGTTACGAAAGCTTAATAACGATTGTTGATATTATGTTTTGCGGCACGATAGAATGATTGGATTGGGCGCCGTGCGCCGGTTGCAACAATTCTTTTCTTCGCACGTCGCTTTTGGTCGGAAAGGGCGGATTCATGATTCGGCTCAGGTCGGTGGGGTGTGCAGGTCTCGTCGGTACGGTAACGTTGGTCGTGGGTTTGGCGTTACGGAGTTCACCGGCCTCTGCGGCGATAACTTGGAGTACCTCGTCCGCGCTAGCCTCGGACTTTGATATTTCAGCCCAAGGCAGCCAAGTCTTTGGCTCCGACTGGTCGACCACCCAGACCGTCAACGGACAGGTGTTTACCCTAACGGCATCGAAGAATGGAGTCGTCAACTCCAGTCTGACGCTGGGCACTTTTGGATCGTCGAGTACGTCGGCGTTCAC
>JANXOJ010000181.1 GCA_025353625.1 Planctomycetota bacterium
CAGTTCACTTCCGTCGGGCGAGAGTAGCATGACCGTTCCGCGGATGAGGTTCAAACGATCCTCCAAAAGCTGGAGAACCTCCGCCAACATTTGCCGCTGGCCGTGTTGCGTTGCTAGAAGGCGAGCAATTGCGGCCAACACGCGCAAGTCTTCCTCGTGAGAGCTTGGTGATGCTGCCTGTTCTGGAGCCGTTGCCATTGTAGCGCGTGCCAACATTTCCATAGTCGCAAGGTTAAAAGGTTGTTCTCAGAAACTAGACTGGAGCAAAAACCGCGCCCTTTTTGTAACGGATGCGACGGATTTTCGCGATTGTTGCATCGAGTATGGCTTGGAAGCAATTGTCCCAAATGAGTGTATGCGCCTGTTTTGGGCCGCAACTCCTGGTCTACGCCCGCTCCATCTGCAATCAGCCAGCCCCCAAAAACGAGAGGGTAAGAGTCCCCCGGTCGCATTCTCAAGCAGTGCAAAAATCAATTTTGAGGAATAGATACGTCGTGCTCCATGCGCACAAAAAGTGCATTTTGTGCTTATCCACCATGCAGTTCCGGCAATCGCATTGAAACGCATTCCGACTGGAAATTTAACGGAATAATTTCAATTCGCTAGAACCAATTGCCTTTGACCTACGAACATTGAATAGCGAACCCAAGCAAAACCCCAAGTGTCCACCAAGGCAGGCGAGAACATTAAAGCCAATGGATGCCGAGGATTTACGAATTGCTGACAGAAACATCGCAAAAAAGCGTAACAAACAGACGAATGCAGCTAATTCATCGAACCACCCATTGTGAGTACAAGATGCGGGAAGTGGCGGAAACTATTTTCTAAAGGGTTTTATGTGTAAAATAGAATCACAAAAGGTTTGGCGCGCTTTTCGCCCCCAGGTTCCCCTAGTGACGCGGAATCCAGACAGATTGGAAACATCATGAAGACCACAGTATTGCAAGATCGCGACACGAGGAACGACGCTGCTAGCGGGCGTTTCGGCATCCACATGCACGGCGGAGAGTCCGCGATTCAGGTACGCCTGGAAAAGCGACGTTTGACCGAGGAACGGCGTGCGGCGCGCGAGGAAGATGTCCGCCAGGACATTTGCCGTCGGCGCGGCGGGGGTGCCACCATTGCGCAACTTGCCAAGCGATTTCGGACGAACGCGGCCCGCATCACTCGGATCTTGGCCCAGGAGCATTTGAAGCACGTTCAGGACTATTCGCTCGATTACATTCCGAACGAGAACTTTGGCCGGACCACGGCAGCGGAAGAGCGGGAAATTTTAGCGGCCGCCCCGGAGAACCGTCAAGCGGCAAAGAAAGTTGTTCGGCCCAGCGGCCTGCCGCCGTACCTTGCGAGCATGTACGAGACTCCGCTTCTGTCGCGGGAACAAGAGCAGCACTTGTTCCGAAAGTTGAACTATCTCAAGTTTAAGGCCAGCGAACTGCGGGATCGACTCGATTTTCGCCGGCCCAGCGTAACGGCGATGGAATTGATCGAGCGGCACAATAACGAGGCCGTTGCGGTCAAGAACGACATCCTTCGCGCAAATCTGCGGCTGGTAGTGTCGATCGCCAAACGCTATTCGAGCGATCCGGCCCACCTGTTTGAATTGATCAGCGATGGCAATATGTCGCTTATCCGGGCCGCCGAGAAGTTTGACTTCGCGCGAGGGTTCCGCTTCAGCACATATGCCACTTGGGCCATTATGAAGAACTTCGCCCGCACGATCCCGACGGAATTGCGGCAGCAAACGCGGTTCCGCACCGGCGGCGAAGAGAGTCTCCAGATTATCGAGGACATCCACCCCGATGTTGGACAGCGTGAATCGGCGCAGTCGCAGCGGAAGCAAGAGATCGCGAAAATACTTGAGCATCTCGACGAACGGGAGCGACAAATCATCCAACACCGCTTTGGGCTCGATCATAGTCAAAACCCGATGACCCTCAAGGAAGTCGGCCGCGTGATGGGTGTAACCAAGGAGCGGATCCGTCAGCTCGAAGCTCGCGCGATGGCCAAGCTTCGCGATGCCGTAACCGAAGAACACGTGGAGGAGCCGGGCGGCGACGGCTGGGGCACTCCATAATCAACGCCCCGCGAGGCGTTGCGTAGTGTCGTTGGACAATGTCGCCGCACCTGGGAACGCTGCGGAACGCCGCAGAACGACGGTCCCCATGGTGATCTTCCAAAACTCCAGTGGGCCGACTAAATCGCGGCCAGCACGCCCTTGGTATATCCGACACACTCGCACAGGCCGGGCAGCGGGTCTTTTTCTTCGGCTTCATATTCGTAAGAAAGTACGCCTTGGTAGTTGATCTTCACCAAGGCGCGAAGCATGCCCGGGATATCGATCACGCCGCGGCCCAGTTGGGTACATTTGCCTTTGGCGGTGGCCTCGGTGACATCCTTGATGTGCATATCGTAAAGCCGGTCGCCGTACTTCTCGATCGACTGCACGAGATCGGCACCGACGCGAACGGTGTGGCCGATG
>JANXOJ010000197.1 GCA_025353625.1 Planctomycetota bacterium
TGCGATCAATCCCAAGGTCTGAGGGCAGAGCCCCGGAAGACGTCCGCAGCAGCTAGAAAACGCAACCACTTCAAACCGCTAACTCAGACAGAACAAAACTCCGATTTCCGCTGGACCAGGACAGCTATTTTGCTGCGACGCTTGCCAAGTGGCATGTCGCGATATTATATATAGGGTCTTGGAGCACCCACCGCAACTTCATGCAGGGAATGGAGCGGTGGAACGGCACCCCTTGCGAGGGCTCAACCTGAAGGAATTTCGCCATGAACCGACTGTCGTCCTACTTTTTCGCCACCTTGTTGCTGGGCATATTGGTCGCGACTCCCGGCTTTGCCGCGTCCCCACGGCCAAATGTCCTCTTCATTGCCGTTGACGATCTGCGTCCGGAGATGGGCTGCTACGGCAACCCGGTCGTCAAGACGCCGAACCTCGATCGGCTTGCCGCACACGGCATCGTTTTCGAGCATGCTTATTGCCAGCAGGCCGTGTGCAGCCCGTCGCGGAGTTCGCTCATGACCGGCCGCCGCCCCGATGCGACGCGGGTCTGGGATTTGGAGACCCATTTCCGCGTCGCGCTGCCGGATGCGGTCACGTTGCCGCAACACTTCAAGGCCAACGGCTACTACTGCGCGGCACTGAGCAAGATCTATCATCATGGGTTCGAGGATGGCCGTTCCTGGAGCGAGCCGCACTGGTATCCCAACGGCCAGACGATCGATACGGATGCGGCCGACTGGACCAAGCGGATCGTGAAGAAGGTCGAGCCCGGCGTGCGGGAGTATGCCGTGCTGCCGCTGCCCGCCGACAACGACAAGCCGAACGCCGGCAAGCGGGGCCCCGCGGCCAATGCCGCGGCCTTCGAGGTCAGCCCGAAGAGCGACGACGAATTGCCCGACGGCTTCACGGCAGCCGAGGCGGTGCGGCGGCTGCACGCGCTCAAGTCGCGGGAGAAGCCGTTCTTCCTGGCGGTTGGTTTTCTCAAGCCGCATTTGCCCTTCGTTGCGCCGAAGAAGTATTGGGACCTCTACGATCCCGACAAGATCCCGCTGCCGGCCATCGATCATCTACCCGAGGGTGCCCCGGCCTTCGCCGGGCACGACAACGGCGAGTTGCACAACTATCGCAACGTGCCCAAGGGCAATCCGATTCCCGCCGATTTTGCCAAGACGCTGCGGCACGGATACTATGCCTGCGTGAGCTACACCGACGCCCAGGTCGGACGCCTGCTCGACGCGCTCGATCGGGAAGGGCTCGCCGACAGCACCGTGGTAGTGCTCTGGGGCGACCACGGCTGGCAACTCGGAGATCACGGGCTGTGGCACAAGCACACCAACTTCGAGCTGGCCGCGCGGGCACCGCTCTTGATCCGCGTGCCCGGTCAGAAGACGGCCGGGCAGAAGTGTGCCGCGCCGGTCGAGTTCGTCGATATCTACCCGACGCTCACCGACGTCTGCGGTCTGCCGGTCCCGGCAGGTCTCGACGGCACGAGCCTCAGGAAGTGGCTCGACAGCCCAGGCACGCCCGCCGACAAAGTCGCCATCAGCCAGTATCCCCGCAACGGGGCGCAGACCGGCAACCGGCCGCTGATGGGCTATAGCATTCGCGACGGCCGCTGGCGGCTGACGCTGTGGCGGGACCGCCGCAACGGTGAAATCGTGGCTAGGGAACTGTACGACGAGCAGAATGACCCGGCGGAAACGGTCAGTCTGGCCGACAAGCCCGAGAACCGGGCGACCGTCGAGCGGCTATCCAAGCACCTGCCTCCCTTGATCGTCATGAATGCTTCAGCCACGGGCGCGAGGCCGGCCAAGCCCGCCGTGGACCGTGCCGCCTTGTTTGAACGGAAGGACAAGAACCACGACGGACGACTGAGCTACGAGGAGTTCATGGCGAACCAGGTCGATCCCGAGGCAGCGAAGAAGCGATTTGAACTATGGGATCTCGACAAGGACGGTTTTTTGTCGCGCGATGAATTTATCCATTCGGGAAAGAAAGGGAATTGAAGACGCCTCTCCCGATAGGAAGTTTGAATTGTGTCCGCTTCGCGTGTAATCCTGCACACGTAGTGAAACAAGTGGTGCTTGTGCGGTTGGCCCCGCCGCGCTGGACAGTTTTTGGGTTCATCCTTCTCAAGAATGCGGCGGGCTTCGCCCGGTGATTTTCAAGGCATAGGTCCGGTGACCAATGATAATTACCTACGATCCGCCAACTCGGTTACAAGGGAACTGTCTGGAGAAACAGAGTCGGGCTCCGCAGGGGACGCAACCCGACGAGGGATATCCAGGCTCTTGTGCGCCAATGGCGCGTCCAGGCCCCCAATGGTTCTCATCACCAGAGGCCGTTTTCTTGAATCCCATCGGACACCGGAACCGTGCCTGAAAAAATCCAGCCGCGCAGCCGCTTAGGACGTAACGGTTTCCGTCGGCGCGCTTGAGACGGATGAACCAAAATAGAATTACCGCCGAGGACGGTGAGGATCGCAGAGGAAACTCTCGTTCTTTCTCCTCTGCGAACCTCCGCGTCCCCTGCGGTTCATTTCCGATTCATACGTCTCAAGAATGCACAGGGCTTCGCGCGGGGATTTTCAAGGCATAGGTCCGGTGTCCAATGGTACTCGTCTGCGATTCGATGATTCGAACACAATGGAGTCTGTCTGGGGTAACGGAGTTAGGCTCAGCGGGGACGCAATCTGGCAAGGGATATCCAACTCTCCGGTGCGTCTACGGCGCGTCAAGGCCGCCGATATATTTCCACCACCTCTGGCCGCTCCATTGGACACCGGACGTATGCCTGAAAAAAATCGATCGGCGCAGCCGCTTAGGACGTAACGGTTTCCGTCGGCGCGATTCAGGCGGATGAACCAAAATCGTCATCCGCGCAATGGCACGGTTCAGAACATGATAGATCAATCCGCTATCGGCTGCCCTCTTCTCGGTCTTCCCATCTATCACCCCGCGCAAACATGCCCTTTAACCCGGATAATTCACGCGATTTCGAGCAACTGCCGTAAGTCGTTGCCGCTATTGGATTTGCCGCGTCACCCCCCAAAGACACTGTGTGTGTGTGCGGTAGCCTCAGTAATTTGGGGCCTTTGTCGATTCAGTGAATAATCCGCGTTAATTGAAGCTACCGGCCGCCGACTGCTTCTCCCTACGGACAAAACGGTTCCCTGACACCGTTGTTCTCCCACCGTTGTTCTCCCGTACCAAGCGGCAGTGCCATTCGTGGCTGGCACCTTTTCTCCCCCCAGTGGTTCGTCGAGGTGATCTATGACACTAACTTGAAAACCGCCTCGGCAACTCTTTCGATGAAATCTAGTGCGTCAACGGCCATATTAGCCGTAATCGGCCAACGAAAGCCAGGGTTGGTTGGGTCCATGTCGGCTTCATGGGCGATCTTGTTTCTTCGATCAATGACAAGTGCCACTCGCAACTTCACTTCTTGGGGTGCCAATCCCAATAAGTTTCCGACCTCATCCCATAGCTTGACGGGAGAAACCAGTCGCATAGCATCCGCTATCTTGTCTGGCTGCTGAAAACTCAGCCATCCATGCTTCTCGCGCACGGCCTCCCCTAGCCATATCTCATGAGGCTGCCCTGAAAGGCCGCGCTCGACCGCATCAAGCGGAAGCTGAAAACGGGAATATGCGTCCGTTTTTGGCCGCGTCCCTTTGGATA